>JAFVTK010000137.1 GCA_017503265.1 Clostridia bacterium
AGTATATGTACAAGTTGTCTGAATTTTCTTCACCTTGTTCAATGTAAACGTTAACGTAAACAATATCAGATCCTTCTACGATTAATTTTTCTGCGCTTTCAACAGAAACGTTGCCGTAGTAATCAGATTGAATATTAGTATAATCTACAATATTATATCCTGATTGAAGTTTTTCAAATATAGGAGCAAATACTTCTCTATAAGTAGCGCCTTTTTTAGCATTTATTTCACCTTGGAAAATAACGTTGCCGTATTGATCGCGAACGTTAAGTGACATCGGATAAACGTCACCGTCTTCGGTGTTGCCACCGCCGATACCTTCAAGCGTATCAATTTTACCTACCAAATACATTTGCATATATTGACAGTCCATAATATTGATCGTGCCGTCGTTATTGATATCTGCTGCATAGAATTGGTCTTCGCTAAAATTAAACGCCTTGTTTGAAACGATAGCCTGTTGAATTTGAATAATATCGTTTAAGTCAACTAAGTTATCAAAGTTAACGTCGCCTTTCATAACTTTAACTTCTTCTTTACCGCTAGTTACGTTAATATTATTAAAACGGAACGATACGGGAAGCGTGCCTTGCGTGTTGGTAAACAACGTTTCAATACTACCGCCGATAGAGAAGCAACCACTAAAATTGCCTTCGTAAGCAATAGCAAAATTAACGTATAAAATGGGGAATTCGCCACCACGGTCTTGTGCCGACGAAAAAGTAGCGTTAAATCCGTATTCCGTTTGTGCCCAAGTAAAGTAGTCGGTTTCGCTAATCTTCAAATCTCCGGGTATATAAACGTCTTTAACTTCGATAAAGTCAGGAACGTTAATACCTAATTGATAAGATGCAAAACCTTCTCTCGTACTTAAACGAATTTCAGCAACGTAAGTTTCGCCTTCGCTGTAAGTTATGTCCATTTGATCCATATAAACTACGGATGAAACGGTCGTAGTTGTTCCCATAGAAGAACTAATTTCTTCCGCGGAAACTGCCATTGCGGAGCCACCCATCATACCTAACGTAAGTACGAGAGCGACTACCATTGAAAAAAGTCTTTTCCTAAAATTTTTCATAATACTCTCCTTTTTTTTATTTTATCTTGACTTTTTTTCTTTTTAATGCTCTATCAAACACACGATTGATTAGTTTTGACGAGAAAATCATAATAATGCAGGCGTTTTCCCGTCAAAATCAACCGTAAATTTTGAAAGAGACTTTATCTAACATATTCGATAACGTAATCAGCAGGAACAGTTTCTCCGTTATCGTCTATAACTAAAATTTGTTCAATATTTAGCGTAATTGCAGACAAATCGTAATTACTTGAAGCGTTAAACGTCAACGTAATAATTGAAGTTTCTTCGGTCGTATTAAAGCCGTTAGACCAAATAAATTTAACAAATTCGCCATTATCAAATGCGAAAACGCTTTCGTCTTTAATAACCGCGTCGATATATTTCGCCTTTTCGTAAGTTACGCTTGCAATAATACCAGCAAGGTTAACTTTTTCGGTTACGGCAATATTTACGCTTATCACACCGTCTTTCGATTGACTTAACGTTACAACGAACTTATTGTCTTTAAGTTCTTTAACGGTGATATAGCCGTCAACGCGTACGTCTTTTGCAGGCATTACAGACGGTACGTTTTGCCAACCGCTAAATATTTCGTTTGCGGAAAGTTCAGGTGCTTTATAAGGCGTAATTTCTTTGCCTTCTAAAACGTCTACCGAATAATAAAGGTTGTCGTTCAGATAGTAACTTAAAGTATAGTATTGAAGAACTTTAATTTGAGCGTCTACCCTTACGTCTTCTTGTGGCATAACCGTGGGTGCAGAACCCCAAGCAATAAACACTATCGTTTCGTGTAAATCCGTGGGCGTACCGATTAATGTAACCTTTTCACCTTCAAGAATTTTATCAGTATAATAAACATCGCCGTTAACGTAATAAGTAATAGAGTAATATTTCTTAATTTGAGCGTTAACTCTTACGTCTTCCTGTGGCATAAATTCAGGTGCTGTTCCCCAGCTAACGAAATAAATATTTTCAGCAAGGTCGTCAGGCGCACCGATTAAGGTAACCTTTTCGCCTTCAAGAACTTTATCAGTATGATATAATTGACCGTCAACGAAATAGTTGACTTTGTAGTACTTCTTAATAACAGCGTCTACCCTTACGTCGCCACGAGGCATAATTTCAGGCGCAGTTCCCCAACTAATGAAATAAATATCTTCGTCAAGGTCGTCGGGCGCACCGATTAAGGTTATCTTATCAGTTTCTTTAACTTTAACGCTAAAATAGAGTTCGCCGTCAACGTAATACGAGAGCGTAAACATTTGAAGTTTATAAGTGCTTGCAGTTACAACCAAGGGTTGTGCAGGCATAATTTCAGGTAGTTCAGACCAACCCGAGAAAATTACGTCTGGATCGTCGTATTTCGGTACGTCTATCGCAACGATTTCCGTATTAACTTCTACGGGTTGCGTATAATAAAGCGTTCCGTCAATATAGTAGTAGATATTATAAGTAAGTGCGTTAAAGCGCGCATAAACTTCCATATTTGACGACACGGGCATTGAGAAGGTATATGCACTACCGTCAGCGTTAAACCAACCTGCGAATACATAACCAACTTTTATCGGTGTGTTAATGATTGAAGCGTACTTATTGTATTCTACATTTTGCACGTTTACAACGTTATTTTCGTTGTAGAAAGTTACGGTGTAAACGTTGATTTCATAAATTGCTTTTACAGTAATATCACCGCTAACGTTATCAAACGAAACGTCCCAACCCTTAAAGTTATAACCTTCTTTTTCAACGTCGGTAGGCGCGGTTGCACTTTCATTGTAAATAACTTGTTGAACGTCTTGTTTTCCGTCGTAAACGAACGTTACGGTGTACGTATTTTTCTCAAACAACGCGTTAACCATTAAATCGCTAGTTACTTCATCAAAAGAAACGTCCCAACCCGTAAAGGTATGACCTTCTTTTTGTGGCGCAGCAGGCGCGATTGCAGCAGTACCTTCGGAAACTATTTGTTCTTTTCCGTAAAGAACACCGTCAACGAAGAACTTAACCTTATAAGTAACTTCGGGCTTAACGTCCCATTTAGCGTATAGAGTAACGTCAGATACTACTTCGCTAGCAAAATCGTAAGCATTGTTAAACTGTTTATCAGTAAACCAACCGCCGAAAACGTAACCTGTTTTTTCATACAAGTAAAGTTCAACGCTTTCGCCGTGTTCTACGTCAACCGAATAAACGCTATTTTCTCCGTCAAAGAATTCAACGCCGTAAACCTTGCGTTCATATTCGGCAAAGAATACGCAGTCTTTGGTAATGTTTTTATAAACGTCGTTACCCGTGTTTTCACCGTCGTTCCAACCCATAAAGTTATAGCCGACTTTTTCAGCCATAACGGGTGCTTTTGCATCTTTACCGTATTCAACGTATTGAACTGCGCCCACCCTTTTGCTTCCGTTATAGAACATTACTACGAAAGTGAGCGTACGGAATTTTGCGGTAACCGTAACGTCCCCCGTTACGTTTTTGAAACTGCCGTCCCAACCTGCAAATTCTTTGCCTTCGGGAATTCTTATCTTGTCAGAACTCGGTTCGGTAGCGTTTCCGCCGTACTTAACGGTTTGGGTATCAACCACGCCGTCTTCGTCAACGAACGTTACTTGGTAAGACTTAATAGCGTAAGTGGGATAAACGTCTAAATCCGCGGTTATATTAGTAAAATCTTGCACCCAGCCTAAAAATTCGTAACCTTCTCTATAAGGGTTACCGGGCATAATTGCGCTTTGACCTTCTTCAATTAATTGAGTACCGCCGTATTGAGCGCCCGTATGATCAAAAAATCTTACGTTGTATTTGGGTTTTTGAATAGGAATAAATTTAGCGTAAAGTTCTAAATCACTTTCAACGGCATTGCGGAAATTATACATAGCATTGCCGTCTAAATCTTCATACCAACCTATAAAGATATAATTTTCTACGTTAGGTGTAGTTTTGGGGAACGCTACCATATCGCCGTATGATACGGTTTGTTCTTCAAATATTTCGCTTTCAACGTAAAAAGTAATATCGTATTCGTCAGCAATATATTCAACGTAAATTTCGGTATCTTCGGTTATATTTTCCGTTTGACCTACGTATGCGTTTGCAGTATAATGTTCAACTTCAAATTCTGAAAGATTAGGCATTAAAGCATCTTCACCGTGAACGACTGAAAGCTTACGCAAAACTTGATCGTTAAGACCGTAGATGGTTACAGTATATTCTTTGTCGGCTAAAATCGCGTTTACGACAAGATTACCGTTAACTGTGGTTAAATCCACCGAAGTATCCCAACCAACGAAATACTTGCCTTCTGGACATTCTACCGTTGCAGGCGCAAGAGCGGCTTCGCCTTCTAGCACTTTTTGAGTATTTACGACTTTATCGCCAACCTTAAATTCTACTGTATAGAAAGTAAATTTTTCTTCCCACTTGGCAACGAGCGTCAAATCTTCCTTAACGCGCGTTCTAAACGAAAACTTTTCACCGTTAAGCGTCCAGTATTCAAATACTGAACCGTCTTTTTCGGGCGTTATAGGTACGGTTAAATAGCCGTTATCCTCGACCGTTACACTATCATATACGTTCTCGCTATCAATCATGTAAGTAACGGTGTGCGTATCGTTTGCGGAAACCGTGAAAGCCGCAGTTGCAAAACAAGGCAACATAAGAGCGAGCAATACGGTTAAAAACAATAACTTCTTTTTCACTTTTTCAATCCTCCCGTTTTATTACTTTGCAATTTCTTTTGCATAAAGTTCTACGTTTGCGGTTATTTTAGTGTTTTCAAAATCAAACGCAACGTTGCTGTCTTCTAAACACCAAACGTATTCGGTATCAGTTCCGTCGTCGTAAGGCGCAGGTTCAATTGCATAATAATTATCAGCAACAACTTGAATATTGCCGTATACGTTTCCGTCAGCGCCGTAGAAAGTTACGGTGAACATACCGATAAATTGTTCAAATTCAGCAATGAGAGTTACGTCGCTTTCAATAGGAGTGGAGAAGTCGAACGCATTGCTGTCATTTTCTAAATGCCAGTATTTAAATATATGACCAATCTTTGTGGGCGTGTTCGGAATATTTACGCAAGTGCCGTATTCAACCTTAACTTCGTAAAGAACATCAGTTCCGTCGGTAAAGTAAACCGTTCTAGTTTGAGTGGTGTAAACCGCTAAAACTACTATATCTTTTGTAATAACGCTTATATCTTTACTCCAACGGCTAAACGTTTTACCTGCAATAATCGGCGCGGTAGGCGCTTTTGATTGCGCGCTAGTGTTATATTCAACGTCAACTTGCGATAATTGAACTGTACCGTCAATATTCATAAACGTTACTTTATAAGTTTTTGCTTGATATATAGCGGTTACGGTTGTATCCGCAGTAATTTCATCAAACGCTTTATCCCACGATACGAAGTTATAACCTTCTTTTGCAGGCGCGTTAGGTTCGATAGCCGAATTGCCTTCAACTACTAATTGTTCGCTTATAACAAGACCTTGAGGGTCAACGAACTTAACGGTATATTTTGCAACTTCAATAATTTGGAATTTAGCATAAATGTTTACGTTCGTAGATACAGGTGCGTTAAAGTTATAAACTTCACTATAATTTTCGTCAGCATACCAGCCGATAAAACTGTAACCTGCCTTGGTGGGCGTTACGGGAACGGCAAGCGTAGAACCAAACTCAACGTCTTCTACCGTCGATATGGTTAAGTCGCTCTCTTTATCAATAAAGGTTGCCGTAAACGTATGTATATCGTATTTTGCAACGATAACCAAATCTTCTTTTACGTTATCAAATTCTTTATCCCAACCGATAAAGGTATAACCCGTCTTATCAGGGTCAGCAGGCGCAACTGCTGCGCTACCAAATTCAACCGTTTGTTCTTCTTTCAATATAGTTCCGTCAACGTCTTTAAATACTACCTTGAAAGTTTTAATTTCAAACTCTGCGTATACGGAAATATTTTTAGTTACGTTATCGAATTCTTTATCCCAACCGATAAAGGTATAACCTTCTTTTACAGGGTCGGCAGGCGCGGTTGCGCTTCCGCCTTCAACTACTAGTTGAGTATCTAAAAGCGTACCGCCTTCTTTATCGTAGAATTCAACGGTAAACGTTTCAGCAGGTTTTGCTTCCCAAACGGCAATCATATTCATATTTTCGGTGATTTGTGATGCAAAATCAAAATCAACGGTTTGGTTATCAGCGTACACCCATTTAACGAAAATATTTTCTTCGTCAGTCGGGGTTGTAGGTTTAACTGCAACGTCTTTATAGTCAACCGTTTGAGTATTAAATACCTTGGTCATTTCTTTATCAAGATAGAAAGTAACGGTAAACGTTTTAATCGTGTAAGACGCTTTTACGGTCAAGTCGCTTACAATCGCATCACTTGCGTCAAACGGAACGTCTTCGCCTAATTGTTCGTCATAAACTACCCAACCAGCAAATTCGTAACCTTCTTTTACAGGTGTGCCAGGTAAATGTGGAACGGTTTGCCCTTCTTCTACCGTTTGAACGCCACTAAGCGCGCTTCCGTCGTCATTAACGAATACTACGTCATAAGTTACGATAGTTCTTTCTAACTTCGCGTAAAGACTGATGTTTTCAGTTACTTTTGCGTCAGAATCGTAAAGCGTTTCAAAAGTAGGATCGGTAAACCAACCTATGAAATTATAGTTTGGTTTAGTGTAATTGTATAAAGTAACTACTTCATTATAATTTATTTCTTCAATGTGCAATCTATCATAGCCGTCGTAGAAAGTTACCTTGCGTATTTCAGGGATAAATCTCGCTTCAACCGAATATGCGTTTGCAGGCATATTATAGGTGTAAGTCGTTTGCGTACCAACTTCTTCATCGTTAACGTACCAACCGATAAATTTGTAACCCGTGTTTGCGGTTGCCGTAAGCGTAAAGGACGTTTTATAATCTACGTCATCACCGCTTTTTATACCGCTATTTTCGGTTACAATACCCATTTCGGAATTATCTGGTGCAAAGGTCAATTTATAAGATACTTCGTCAAATCTCGCTTCAACTGAATACGCTTTTGCAGGCATATTATAGGTGTAAGTCGTTTGCGTACCAACTTCTTGACCGTTAACGTACCAACCGATAAATTTATAACCCGTGTTTGCGGTTGCCGTAAGCGTAAACGAAGTTTTAAAATCAACGTCATCACCACTTTCTATACCGCTATTTTCGGTTACAGTACCCATTTCAGAATTATTTGGAGCAAAGGTCAACTCATAAGATAATTCGTCAAATCTCGCTTCAACTGAATATGCACTTGCAGGCATATTATATGTATAAGTCGTTTGCGTGCCAACTTCTTCATCGTTAACGTACCAACCGATAAATTCGTAACCCGTATTTGCGGTTGCTAAAAGCGTAAAGGACATTTTATAATCAATTTCATCTCCGCTTTTTATCCCGCTGGTTTCGATTACATTACCCATTTCGGAATTATTTGGCGCAAAGGTCAATTCATAAGATAATTCGTCAAATCTTGCTTCAATCGAATATGCACTTGCGGGCATATCAAAAGTAAAGGGGTTTTGAGTACTTCTTTCTTGACCGTTAACGTACCAACCGATAAATTCATAACCTGTATTTGCGGTTGCAGTAAGAGTAACGGACGCATTATAATTTACGTTGTCCCCACTACTTATACCGTCAGCCGAAACAGTACCCTTATCGCTATCTTCCGAAATAAAAGATAATTGATATGCGTTCAAAGTAAATTTAGCAGTATAATTTACTTCTTTGCTGACTGCAAACGTATAGGTCGCTTGGTCAGATTCCTTAACGCCGTCAACGTACCAACCGTCGAAAGTATAACCTGTGTTTGCAGTTGCCGTAAGCGTTAATGAAGTACCTTTATTGTGCTTCGTTCCCGATACGACTTCCGCATCATTTTTGTCGACGCAAGTAACGATACCGTATTGCGCGTTCTCTGCCGCGAAAGAAACAGTATATTTCTTTGGCGGAGTACTACACGCAGCGGCGAACGAACAAACGAGCGTCAATGCAAGCAGTACTATTAAACTGAATTTTACCTTCTTCACTTAACTCTCTCCTTTTATAAGGTGTATTTAAAAAACAAAAAAACCAAATATTAATCATTTGCAACGGCACAGCAGTAAAAAATATTTGATTAATTTATTAGTATCTAACAAGCGATATTGTGCATTTTAGTCATAAAATGCACAAAGGGATATCCCTTTGTGCATTTTAGTCATAAAATGCACAAAGGGATATCCCTTTGAATTTTTAAAATCGCCATCTTTTGCGGTTTCTATATTAAATTATTATTTATGTCTATATTGTATTACAAAACATTTTAATAGTCAAGTATAATTTATTCAAATTTAAAATTTAAAACCTGTTTGACGTATAGTTTAAAATAGAAAAAGGCCGTGGATTATCCACAGCCTTTATAGTATTTTTAATATTAAACTCCGCTGTACGCTGAAAATCCGCCGTCAACTGGGATAACCGTACCAGTAACGAAACCACTTGCCGTATCGTCAGCAAGCCAAAGAAGCGCACCTAAAAGGTCGGAAATTTCACCAAACTTTTTCATAGGCGTTGCCGCAAGAATTTTGCCCGTTCTTGCAGTAGGCGTTCCGTCTGCGTTAAACAACAATCCCCTATTTTGGTTGGTTACGAAAAATCCTGGCGCGATTGCGTTACAACGAATATTACAGGGCGCAAAGTGTACTGCAAGCCATTGCGTAAAGTTAGATATACCTGCTTTTGCTGCGCTGTATGCGGGGATTTTGGTAAGCGGACGGTATGCGTTCATACTTGAAATATTGATGATGTTACCACCCGTTTCAATCATATCGGTTGCGAAAACTTGGGTAACCAAGAACGCGCTAGTTATATTTAAATCAAAAACGAACTTTAAGCCACTTTCATCAAGCGCAAAAAAGTCTTTAACGCCAGTAAGGTCGGGGGTCATAGTTTCGTTATCGCAAGTCGCTTTGGGGTTGTTTCCGCCAGCGCCGTTAATAAGGAAGTTAACCTTACCGAACTTTGCGTTAATTTCGGTTTTTGCGTCGATAATGCTTTGCTTATCCAAACAGTTACATTTAACTGCAAGCGCGTTTTCGCCTATTTCGTCAGCGTACTTTTTAGCTGCGTCGTAATTGATGTCTAGAAGCGCTACTTTCGCGCCGTTTTTAGCAAGTTCTTTTGCAAATTCACTACAAATAATTCCACCTGCTCCCGTGATTGCTATTACTTTGTTACTTAAATCAACTTTAAACATTTTACTTTATCTCCTTTTATATTTCGTTAAATTACTCTAATATAATTTTGCTTTTTCGTCGTTGATAAGAACGGGACAACCGTCAAAACCAAAAATATTTTCACATTTAACGTTGGTCATTTCTCCAACTAAATTTACTGCAGCGTTACCGCGAGAGTAAATATTTTTGATTGCAATGTTAAACGTTTCGTCTTTGGTGCTGTTACGTTCGCCGTACAAATGTTGGTCGCCTATTCTTACACAAGCAACGCCCCTGCCCTTATAATATTCACAATTAAGCGAAGTGTCAGTTACGCCGTCAATTAAAATATTATAAATTTTTGAAGCACCTTGATTTAGCAAGCGCACAATCGTGTGGAAACTTGACGACATAACGTTTTTAATAGTTACGTTATAAATATCAATAGGCTCGCCTTGAACGGCAAATTCAAGAGCCTTTTTACCTGGTAGTGCGGTGAGTGCAACCGTATCGTCACCCGTAAAGCCCGTGATGTTTTCAATAATAATATCGTGGCAACCTACGCGTAGGTCAATACCGTCCGCGTTTCTAACGTAAACTAAACCCGCTTTTGCTTTGTCTAGCCCCAAAACGCGTACGCCGTTTTCCACCATAGCATAATCCGCCAAAAAATCTATATCGGTTATCTTACCGCGACGGCAGAATAAAAAGTTAAGCGCCCACCAACGTTGATTTGTAACCTTTAAATTACGAATTTCAAAATTTTCAACGTTTGAAAAAAGCAACGTATTATTGTTGTAAATACTTGGCATACCGTCTTTATTGCTGTTGCGTTCTGAAAGTCCGTTATAATTTCCACCGTCAAGTATCGCTCTACCTTCACCGATTATTTTTATGTTGCGATCAGCGTTTTCACGCGTTCTGTTTTCGGTATCGTAACAATGCTCGTTTCTAAACATATTGCAAAAGACGCCGTCAGCCAAACGCAAATGGCAATCTTTTAATAAAAGCGTGGTGTTTGACGATAGAATAACCGTTTCATTAATCAAATAATTACCAGTCAAAACAACCGTAGTTTGCCCTTTTGCTTTGGTATCGCTTATGAGTTGCTGAATTACTTTTTCTCCGTTTTTTAAAAATCGTTCGTGAGTTAAATTTTCCATAATTCTTCTCCTATTAAACCAACCTTTTTAACGCGTGGTTCTAATCTAAATTTTCCCTTCTAACCTATCGAGCATATCCCAAACGCCGTTCATATACATTATGCCGAGCGCTCTGTCGTAAAGACCGTATCCAGGACGAACCGTACCAGCCTTTTCACCCCAAAGGTGTCTACCGTGGTCGGGACGGATATATCCATCAAATCCACAATCGTGGTACGCCTTTAATATGTTTAGTATGCCCGTATCGCCGTCGCAATCTCTGTGGCTTGCTTCGGAAAAATCGCCGTTTTCAAAGTGTTTTACGTTTCTAATATGCGCAAACGCTATTCTATCACAATGCTTTCTTACGATACTTGCAACGTCGTTTTCGGGATTCGCGTTTAAACTACCCGAGCAAAGCGTAAGACAGTTACAAGGGTGGTCAACCATCTTTAAAAATCTATCAATGCTTTTTTCGTCAACTAAAAGTCTAGGTAGTCCAAAAATATCCCACGGTGGATCGTCCATGTGGATTGCCATTTTTATGCCGACTTCTTCACAAGTGGGCATAATGCCTTCTAGGAAATATTTAAGATTTGCCCAAAGTTTTTCGTGATCTACGCCTTCGTACGCTTTAAAGAGTTGATCGAGTTTTGCCATTCTTTCAGGTTCCCAACCTGGGAAAGACATATTATATTTTTCGGTAAAGTCAAGTATATACTTTGCCATTGCGTTATAATCGTCTTGTATCATATTCTTTTGGTAAAAAAGCGCGGTTGAGCCGTCGCCAACGGGGTGGAACAAATCGCTTCTAGTCCAGTCGAATATGGGCATAAAATTATAACATATTACTTTAACGCCGAATTTAGCGAGATTTCTTATGGTTATATTATAATTTACAATATATTTATCTCTCGTTGGAAGTCCGATTTTAATATCGTCGTGAACGTTAACCGATTCAACTACGTCAATGTTAAAGCCGTATTTATCGCATTGCTCTTTTACTTTTGCGATTTCGTCTTCATACCATATTTCACCCGGCATTTTATCGTGCAACGCCCAAACTATCCCTTTAACGCCAGGAATTTGCTTAATGTCAGATAAACTGATTTTGTCGTTACCTTCGCCGTACCAGCGGAAAGTCATTTGCATAATTTCAATCTCCTTAACGGTTTTTTTATTTTATTAGGTGTTTTCCGTTGACCTTACCTAATTCTAATGATATAATTTTATCAAAGAAAACAGGATAGTTCAATACATTATCTTATCAAATTACCGCTATTTATAGCATTATCTTAACATTATGAAAATTATTTTTTATAGACACAACAAAAGTCAAGCACCCAAAAAAATTGAGCCGGAAAAAATCAACTTTTCTGAACTCACTATCCTTTTCGACGGCAAAATGAAATATTCGGTTGACGGCAAAATTTACCCACTCAAAAAAAACGACGTAATCTTTTTGCCAGAAGGTTCTTTCCGCAAGCGAATTGCTAACGAAATGGCAAATTACGTCAGTTTTAATATTATTGACGATAAACCGCGCGACTTTTTCGTTCTGCACAACGGATTAACCAACGCGGTTAAATATATTATCGCTGCTTGCGACGAAGTTTACGACCACGCATTAGAGCATACTGACGAAAGACTGTCGCTTTTATTTTCGTGCTTGCTTTTACAATTAGAAAAACAACAGCAAAATTCTTTGGTACACCCGTTAGTTGGTAAAATTAAAGAATACGTCAAAGAAAATATAGACAAAAAAATCACACTTTCCGACGTTGGTAAGCACACCTTCTTTTCCCCCGGGCATTGCGATAGAGTTTTTAAAAAGGAAACCAAACAATCTATCATAGACTACGCTATTGACAGCAAGATTATTGAAGCCAAATATATACTCTTAACCGAAAACGTAAGTTTAAGGGCGATTGCCGATAAACTTGGTTTTGACGATTATAATTATTTTGCGCGCCTATTTAAAAAGCGTATAGGTATGACACCAACTCAATATAAAAACAAAGTAAAAAATTCTCCGTCGCTTTTATAAGGTTAAATTTTCATAACTATTAGTTAATTATTACCATTGATAAAAGTTTTTGAGTGTGTTAAAATCTTCACGAAGGAGATATTTATGAAAATATTCGTAGATGGAAACTCCGCGCTTTTTCGCACCCCTTTTACAGAAGGCTACGACTTGGTGCAAAAATTTCGCGGAATAAATAACGACAACATACTTTTTAACACACCCATAGACCATACCGAAGTTGGACT
>JAFVTK010000138.1 GCA_017503265.1 Clostridia bacterium
GACGGCTCTAACTGGATTGAAGACTACTACGAAGGCGACGGCATGAGAACTGCTTCTACCTACGGTGAAGGCTTCTTGCTCTATCCTGGTAAAAAGTACGGCGTTGACGGTCCTATACCTTCACTTCGTTTAGAAGCCGTTCGCGACGGTCTTGAAGAATTTGAAATGATTTATAAACTTCAAGAAATTTACGCAACCAAAGGTTATTCCGAAGACACGATAATGAACGTTCTTTACGATACTTTGTACAACGGTTCTATTATCCCAAGAAGTATCAACAACGCTATTTTTGCCGACGCAAGGGAAAGGCTTATCGACCTTTTAGTTCTTGCTGAAAGCGACGCGGGCGTTATGATAACTTCGGTTAAAGAAGATAGGGATAACGCTTCTTACGGCGTATACGTTAACGACGGATATACGCTTGATTTGGGTGATAAATTTACTGCTACTTCGGTTGACGTTGAAGGCGGTAAACATTACACTGTTTCTACTAAAATCGGCAGTACCGATACGTTTGACGTTAAGACTACTGTAAACGGAACGGAATACGCAGTTTCTTTCGATATGTTCGGAAGCGCAGAATTCTACTCGGCAGAATCGTTTAACGACCAAATCGTAGAAGATTATTTGCACCCCTTGGGCGCAACGCTTGATAAAGAATTAGTTGAAGGTGTAAACCCCGACGAAACTGCTTCAATTAAGTACGTTAAACTTTCGCTCGGTAACGGCGCACCTGACGACTCAATCGACCCGACTACTGGTAATTTAATACCTGGTCGTGAACAAAGGGTAGTTATTGAAGGCGACTTGGTAACTAACACGATAACTAATCGCACGAACAAGATTATTTTTGAAGTTTGGAGTGATCTTGACGAAGAAATTCCGTTAACTATTTTCTATAAAGGAACTAAATCGTCGCACTCTGCAACGCCTATTAGTCCTGCTACCTTGAAAAAAGGTAAGAACGAAATTATATTCACCGTTAACAGCGGTATTTGGAGCAACATAGGTAAATTCAAATACTTTATGATGTCGTTCGGTGAAAAGGGCGACGTTGCGAGAACCGGTATATATCTAGTTGGTATAACCGTTTACGAAGGTTAAGGAGGGAAAAGGTATGTTTAAGAAAATAATAGCGTTATTATTGACAGTATGTACTATATTTGCAACCTTTTCCATGACGGCTTGCTCGGAAGAAAAGACTAGTGGCAAATGCATAGTTTTCAATAGTTTTGAAAACTTTGAAAAAGATATGCAGTCGCAAATAAGGATGTTAAATAACTTTGGCGTATTAAACATTAACTTTGATGAAGATTACGTTAAGTTCGGCAACGGCTCGGCTAAAATCGAGCCGAGTAGCGGAACTAACGAAAAAGTTACGCCCTCGTTTATTATTCCTACCTATTCAAGCCGTTACGAATACGATTACAAAGATTTTACCAAAATGGAAAAGATTTCGGTTTGGATGTACAACGCACAAACTGAACCCTATACGTTTGGTATCGGTTTGCAAATCGGACCGTGGACGACTGGTCAATGGTGGGATAGGGTAGACAGAACTACACCCGTTTATTACACGCTTAACAACGGTTGGAACTATATCGAATATAACGTTGACCCCACTTACCTTGCTTTCCAAGGACAAAGTGATATAACTGATATTCACGGGTTGGTGTTCGAGTTTGAGTACAGCAGTCAATTCGCAGACGTTCCCGTGCTTTATATGGACGATATAAGATTTCATTATTTAGATAAAGCAGTTAAGGGTAGCCAAATCACCATTAAAGCAGATGAAGAAAACGGTGTTTGGACGATTGCCGACTTTGAAGAAACTATTCAAAATCAATATTTTTATATGCGTAAAACCGACGTTAACAATTTGCGTGTTAACGCAAAAGTTGTAAATGCATTAAAGCATAACACCACTACTACTAACGGACACAACGTGCTTGAACTCACTAAACACTCTGGCGATAGCAGTTCTGGCTGGCCGAGAGCAACCCTTTCTGGCAAAGTAATTAAAATGGCTATCGACAAAATCGGTCAAGACATAATCGAGCACCCTGAAAATTACGAACTTCGTTTTGATTACTTTAACGCTAGTCCGGTAGCACATAACTTTAACATAATGATGAGCACGCCTGCAACGAATAACGAACAAAATTTGTGGCAAGGTGCAAGCACTAAACCGTTTACTTGGGCTGAGTGGTCAATGGATTTTGCAACGATTAGTAAACGTTTCCAAGACAACGTTGATAATCCTGAAAATTCAATGGCGTTAAACCCTGGATACACGGAAGTTAATTTCGCAGCAGCCCCCGGGGACGTAATATTCTCGACGCAAGGCTTTGGCGGAGATACGAACACGCGCGACCGTATCTATCTTATTGATAACGTTCGCATAGTTAAAAAAGCCGTTACGGCGTAAGCATAAGGAGGGATAAAACATGAGAAAATTTTTGATTAAATTTTTAGCAGTTATTACCGTTTTATGCGTGATGCTTTCAGCGGCGTGCGCACAAGAAAGTAAGACTGATGCAACGCTGGTTGATTTTACCGACGTTACTATAAGCGCAGAGTACGGTTCAACTTATACCGTTAATGATTACGTTTACGACACGGATGGCGTGCGTTACACGCTTTCGGCAACGGTTAAAGACGGCGATGGAAACAAAGTAGAGTTTGACGACGGATTTACCGTAACCGACGAAAGTTATACGGTAACCTACAAAGTAAGTTTCAACGGCGAAACGGTTAAAAAGTTAGTAACGGTTAATGCTTACAGCAAGCCTATGATTACGATTAACCGTAGCGAAACCGTTTACGGACTTGGTCTTCCGTATTTAGTTCCAAGCGTAACGGTAACCGACTATATCGACGGCGATATTACCGATTTTACAAAAGAAATTTATTACGTTGACTACTACGAAGAAGAAAAATTAGATTACAACGGTACGGCTTCAACTTTTATGCCTGAAAAACTTGGCAACTATTACCTAAAAGTAACGGCAACCAACAGCACGGGTGTAACGAATAGCGTTAAAGTATATTTTACCGTTAAAACTCCGGGCGAAAGAGATTTTATTCCGTCCGAAGAAAATGCGGCTAACTTTACTTACGGTCAATACGTTTCAAACGACCAAATCCCGACCGAAGGCATAACCAACACGGTAGGCTATACGGGTAACGCAGTTAAATCGGTGCAAAAATCCGGTTTGGTATCAACGCTTACGCTTGATTGCTCGGCGACTGAATACGAAGCAATGTACTTGCGTGGTGATATTAACACGGTAACGTTTAATTTCTTGATGATAGCGCCTATAACTGAAAAAGACGGCGTTCAAGGCGAAAGAGTAGTGCTCAATAACGAAGGCACGGATAGTCAATATTACGGATTGTTGACGGCGGCAGGCATATTAGACGCAATACCTGCAAACGAGTGGCAAACCGTATCAATAAAACTACAAGACTTCATCAAAGCAATGAGCGCAGTAGATACTGA
>JAFVTK010000139.1 GCA_017503265.1 Clostridia bacterium
CCCGTAACGTCGCCCGTAAATTTAAGCGTTTCATAATAATTCTCTACCGTCTCTACTTCACCTATATCCCCGTTAAAAATATAAAGGTCGGTATCGTCGCCAAAATAAGTGGCTGCTTGTGCTGCAACTTCATAATTATAATGAACGTCGGCAACGTGATAAACGTGAATATCGGAAGTCTTTTTAAGCGGTTTAAATTCAAATTTTTGAGTTTCAGGTTCGCCTATCTCCGAAAAATAGCCCTTGCGATTAATCGCTTCGCGACAAACGACAAAATAATGACCCGCACGATTTAATAACGCTTGCGGAACTCTTATTTTAGCGTAGTTTTTTTCAGAACTTAAAACGCCGGAATTTTCTTCGTAAAATTCTTTTCCCCAAATATTAACGGCAATAATAGAATTTTTTTCAGAAACGATTACGATTTCATACTCGTCGTCAACGACGAAAACTGTTGGCGTAAATTTTAAAATAGACATAATTTTTCTCCAAATTACTTTTCGCAAGTATGTTATATCACTATAAATGTACGTTGTCAAGCGCGAATAGTTATTTAGTTCGTTTTTTGGTTTAATTAGTACATTTTTTGACAATACAATCGCAAAATCGTTATTAAGTACGAAAAAAGAACCTTACAAAAAGGTTCTTTTTTTGATTGTTATTTAATCGCTTCTTTTAAGTATTCAATTGATTTTGCAACCATTTCGTCGCCGATTTTGGTGCTTGCTTCTCTTGCGCTTTCAGTAAACCAATGTTTAATATCGTCAATGCGACTTAAATCTACACTATCGGGATAAAGCGACATTAAAATAGAACTTTCGTACTTACCAGCGTGGTCGTAACCCGTTGCGTTTTGAACTGCCGTACTCATAGTCGGAATAACTTTTATCCAACTAAACGGGTCGTTTGCGCCTTCCATTTCTTCGTAATAGTTAGAGTAACTTTCACTACCCCACCAACCTTCACCGAGCGTTTCTTCTAAATATTCCATAGTAGCGCGTTTTGCTGCCGTGCGGTAACAAAGCGTCATAGGCATTTCGTGTTCTTGCTCAAACTGATGGTGAATTACGACGTAAATATTTCTAAAACCCGAATACAAAAAACTTTTGAAAACGTAATAAACGTAATCTTCAAACGCGCGTTCGGGAACGTGTACCGTACCGCTCTTTCTTCCGCCAACCGCGTAACTTGACGGGCTGTACGAAATAGTCGGCGCTATCATAATTTCCTTTTCTTTGGCAAGTTTTTTAACCAAGCCTTCGGCAACGAGCGTATCACAACCGTAAGAACAATGCGGGCCGTGATATTCCACCGTACCGCCGACTAAAACTAGCGGAATATTATTTTCTTGAACGTGCTTTACTTCACGCGGAAAACAATGATCTAAAACCATAATATTAATCTCCTAAAAAGCCATAGTGGTATAATAAGCAAGGTTAACTTGTCTATTATCAAGTCTGCCGTATTGAACTACGATTTTTTGGCTACTTGAAAGTTTCATAGCATACTGCGTTTCCAAAGGAATTTCAACGCCACACATATGTTCAATATTATTCATACGGAAACATTTTACCGTTTGCGCGGGAACTTTCCAAACTATTTTGCCTACGCAAGGCGCGCTATCAACGTAAAAAAGTTTTACGTCGATTACGGCTTCTTTATTACTGTCGTTAACGATAACGACGCTTTCGTGCCCCTTTAATACGCCTTCACCTTCGGGGGGAAGTTCGCAATCGGGTATAATCCAGTATTTTTTTCCTACGACGTTCATATTATACTCCTTATTTAGAAAGATTTTAGAAACCTAATTCAATAATACCTTTCTTCAAGTAATCGGTATAAGATTCTACGCCGTCTTCTTTGATGGCAATACCCTTTTCCCAACGGCAACCAAAAGTTGAACCCGATACGAAAGTATCTACTTGGAAAGTCATATTCTTTTTCAAAATATAGTCGGAAGAAGTTTCCATCCAAGGTGCTTCAACTTCAATCATACCAGTACCGTGGCAAGGTCCGTAAACGTAGTTCTTTTCGTAACCAGCGTCCTTAAACATTTGCAAGAATTGTTTGGGTACTCTATCTGCAGGAATACCTGCCTTTAATTGCGCAGTCGTCCAGTCGTGCATCTTTAAGCAGAATTCAACGATTTCTTTCTTTTCGCCTTCTGCTTTACCCATAAATACGGGCAAACCGATTGCAGGTGAATAACCGTCGATTTTTGCGGAAAGGTTAAGTTGAACTATATCGTTTTTACCGATTTGTTTATAAGTAGAACGGCTAATTGCATGACGGGTTGAAGATTCGCTGAAAACGTACATAGGAAGACCTTCGTATTCCGCACCGTTTTCATAAATAACTCTTTGCGCAACACCAACCATTTGAAGTTCGGTAACGCCAGGTTTCAACGCCTTAATAACTTCGTCGGTGGCAAGTTCAACAATTCTAAATCCCTCACGGATACAAGCGAGTTCGTTTTCACTCTTAATAGAACGGAGCGCAACCATAATATCGCTACAAACAGAAATTTCAGCCTTGGGGAAAGTATCCTTTAACCCTTCCATAATCGGAAGCGTGCATTCAACGTAACTGCCTAAACCGATTTTCAAATTTTCACCAGTTGCGCCAACGTAGTTAAACGCATCTTTAAAGGTGTCGGGAACGAGTTCAGGATATGCAGGGTCAGCAGATTCACGGAATTCTTTTAATACTAAAACTTTATCGATTTTACCAAAGTCTTTTGCAAAGATTGCAGATTCTGGTCCAACCAAAAGCGCTGCTTTACCGCTTGCGCCGATTAAAACGCCTGCCCTTTCAAAAAGTGGCCAAAAACCTGAAAAATATCTTGCGTTTGCATAGTCGCTTTCAGTAGAAACGACGAGCATTGCATCAAGTCCGCGTTCTCTAACGAGCGCTGCTGCTTTTTGAATTCTTTCCTGATATTCGTAATCGGGAATACATATTCTTGTCATAATTTTACTCCTTAAAATTTGTTTTTCTTTAATTATATAACCTAAACGTAAATTTGTCTTTACCAAATCGTCAATTATTTTTGCACAATCGTAAATTTTTTTATTGACAAATACCGTACTATAATATTATAATTAAACTATGAATTACGTTCTGAAAAAACTTGACGATACGATAAGCGTTACGGGAATTGCGAACGTGCATTTTTTTGAGTTTCCGCAAAACTTTTACACACAGGACGACAGCCACCCTTTTTACGAGTTGGTTTACGTTTCAAGCGGTTCTCTTATGGTTGTAAGCGAAGATTATACGGGTACGCTAGATAAGAATAAACTTATCATACACAGAGCCGGTGAACACCATTTTTTAAGATGTAGTAGCGGTAACGAGCCTACCGTTATTATAATAGGCTTTACCTGCACGGGTGGAAATATTGATAAGTTTTCTTCTTCGCCCGTACATTTAGATGACGTTGAAATTAAAAAACTTGCTGAAATAGTAAAAGAAGGGCGCAACGTGTTTGCACCACCTTACGACGTTCCTAAATACGATATGAAAAAGAAGAAAAACCCACCTTTTGGTGCAGAACAAATGCTAAAAAATCTTTTGGAATATTTTTTAATAGGACTTTTTAGAAAAATTGATACGCCTATCGAAGAAGACGCGGGCGCGCTTTCACGCCTTACGGCAAATGAAATAGTAGCCTATATTGACGATAATTATAAAGAACGGATTACTTTGGACGAGTTGGCGTTTTTATTCCGCACCAACCGCTCTACCCTTTGCAAAGTTTTCAAAAACAGTACGGGTAAAACGGTTTCCGAGTACGTTGGGGATAAAAAACTTGAAGCGGCAAAAAGGAAAATAACTCAAACTGATAAAACTTTGACGGAAATTGCCGAAGAACTTAATTTTGAAAGCATACATTATTTTACCCGCTTTTTCAAAAAA
>JAFVTK010000140.1 GCA_017503265.1 Clostridia bacterium
AAAAAGGTGAAAAATGTCAAAGAGTAAAACGCTTTACGATTTAATGAGAGAAGCGGATAATAAAGAAGAAGACGCTTGCTATCCCGAGGAGTGGGAAGACGAAAGGCAAAAAAGCGCAAAAGAAAAATATTTTGATTATTATGACGATATAAAATTAACGCCAAAAGATGACTGGTGATAAAAAGCACTATCTATATTCTAGATAGTGCTTTTTTATTTAATATCGTAACTTTTGACATATAAATAGTAAAATTTGACATTGACAAGTATATTATTTGGTGTTAAAATTAATTTAATTATTAAATGAGGTAAAATTATATGGCAAAACAGTTTAAAGTTGTTGTTATGGGAATAGGCAATAGAGGAAGTGTTTATGCAAACGTTTCGTTAGAATTTCCTGAAAAACTTAAAATAGTGGGAATAGTTGACCCCGACCCTGTAAGAACCGAACTTATGCGCAAAAGGTATAACGTTCCCAAAGAAAATTGTTTCATAAAAGTTGAAGATTTTGTTGCACGCGATAAATTTGCTGACGCAGTTTTTAACTGTACTATGGATCATTTACATATAAAAACGTCTATTCCTGTGCTTGAAAAAGGATATGATTTATTGCTTGAAAAACCTTTTGCTATAAACGAAGCGGAAGTTCATGAACTTTCTGCAGTTGCAAAAAAGTGTGGAAGAAAAGTTGTAATTTGTCACGTTTTGCGATATACGGATTTTTATTCTTCAATTAAAAAAGTCGTTGACAGCGGTGAAATCGGTGATATTATATCTATCGAAACTTGTGAACATATAAATTATCATCATTTAGCGGTGTCGTTCGTGCGCGGAAAATGGCGGTCTGAAAAACTTTGTTTTGCGCCTATGATATTAGCAAAATCTTGTCACGATATGGATATTTTACTTTGGATGATGAATAAAACCAAGCCTAAATATATATCAAGTTTTGGTGATGATTTTCAATTTGGAAAAGAAAGAAAACCCAAAGGCGCAGGATTGCGCTGTATGGCGGACTGTCCTTACGTCGACGAGTGTAGATTTTCAGCGAAAGCCAACTATTTATCAGCAACAAGATGGGGTCATTACGTTTGGAAATGCATAGAAGGAAAAGAAAACGTAACCATTGAAGATAAAGAAGAATCATTAAAAACTTTTAATCCATATGGAAAATGTGTTTGGGATTTTGAGAGGGACGGAAACGTTGACCATCAAACCGTTATAATTAAATTTGAAAACGGCGCAACTGGTTCATTTAATATGATAGGCGGTAGCGTTAAATCAGAAAGAAATATTCACATTGTTGGCACGCTTGGAGAGATAAAGGGGACGTTTGAAGACTCTAAATACGTTATTAGAAGAATTGCACCCTTTACGAGTAACGGGTACGTTGAAGAACTTGTTGACGTTAAAGATTTAGGGGATGATAAGATAGGTGCAAACGGTGGGCACGGTGGCGGGGACAAAATAATCGTTCACGATTTTATCGACTACGTTCAAGGCGATAAAGAGCCGTCTTTTAGATGCACTACGCTTGAAGATTCAAAAATAAGTCATTTAACCGTGTTTAAGGCAGAAGAAGCACGAAAGAGTGAAAAGGTTGTGAAAATAGACTGTTAAACACTAATTAAAAAGCAAGACGAAATATTTTGTCTTGCTTTTTTTATTTAATATAAAAATTCTCGTCAATACCTAAAAGTTGACACAAAGAAACGTTATAAATTTCTGCTAGATGAATAAGGTTTTCATATTCCGGACGCGATATATCATTTTCCCAGTCACTTATATTTGATTGATGTATGCCCAGTTTTGAGGCAACTTCTTTTTGTGATAAATGCATTTCAAGTCTGCATTTTTTAAAATTTTCACCGAAATTCATAATAATATTTTAACAAATACCCAAAAATTGTTTGACAAAATATGTGTGTTACACATATAATATATACGCTAAATTTTCCACTAACAAAAAAATCGTAGCGCTAGCATTATTGCTTATTTTAAAATTAATATACTAAACTTTTTGGTGCAAAAAAATGGGGCAGAATAAAGTCAAAAAGAAAACTTACGAATTAATATTAGACCTATTTATGTGGTTGAGTTTGTTTCTTGCCGTATTATTAGTAGTTGCTACAATATTTGCAACTTATAGTGATAAGCAAAACGGTAAAGAAATTTTTGGCGTAAAAATGTTTATAGTTAAGTCGGATTCAATGAGTATATCTAGCAAATCCGTTAATGAAAAAATACATTTTAATGCGGGTGACGTTGTGCTGATTAAGCAAGTAAACGACGTTTACTCGTTCAAGGCGGGTGACGTAATAAGTTTTATTTCGCTAAATAAAGATAGTTACGGTCAAACAGTTACGCACAAAATACGCGAAGTAAAATATAGTACTGCTGGTGAATTAATCGGCTACGTTACTTACGGAATACATACGGGCGTTAACGATCAAACGCTTGTTCAACCTGAAAACGTCGTAGGTGTGTACGTCGGTAAAGTACCTACAATCGGATATATTTTTAGTTTCTTAAAAACGCCAAGCGGATATTTTATGAGTATTTTAATACCGTGTATGCTGTTAATAATCTTTTTCAGTATAAAAGTTGGCAGGGTAATAGGAAAAAAAGAAGCGAAGCAAGAATTTAATAGTGAGTTTGTTATTTTTAACGATAGAATTATAGCGCTTGAAAAACTTGCTTTTACCATTGCTGACGAAAGAGAAGCCGTTAGGGAAATTACAGAAGAAATTATCGAAGAAGATAAAACGGAAAATTTAGAGATAAAAGCAAAAACTAGATATTCGTTTTCGGAAAAACTTTTAGCGTTAGATATCGTTAAAAAAGAATTTTTTAACACGATACATAATCAACTTATTTCTTATAGAAAAGTAAACGGGCGCATATCAAAAAAATGCTCATCGTACCGTTTGGGTAGAAAACTACTTGCAAAAATTACGGTTAGGGGAAAGACGTTAAAACTGCATCTATCTTTATCGGTTGATGATTTTAACAATAACGTATATTTTCAAAAAGATTTATCAAGTGTAAAAACCTATGAAGAAGTTCCGTTTACCGTAAAAGTAAAAAGTAATCGTGGCGTAAACAACGCTATAAGGTTAATTAATGCACTTATGGATAAAGAAGGCGTTCAACTGAAAAGAAATTTTGAGTACGTTAACGCAATTAAACAATTAAGTGATTTTGAAAAAAACAATTAATAATTTTTTATAGGAGGCTTGTTTTATGACAAAGGCAAAGAAAAGTATTGCAAGTTTAATTGCTAATATCATTGCGATTATACTTTGCGCATCTTTACTAACAGGTTCTACTTTCGCATGGTTTACCGACGAAGCAGAATCAACGGGCAATATTATTGCTAGCGGTGCATTAGACGTTAATGCGTATTGGTTGGAGGGTACTGAAAATCCTGATACGGAACAAGATAACTGGATAAAGTTTGAAGATGCTCCCGTGTTTAACTGTGATAATTTAGAACCTGGCTACGTTACTGCAAAGCACGTTAAGATTGCAAACGAAGGTTCACTTGCATTTAAGTACAAAATGCTTATTATTCCAGCACCCGTTTTGGTTGACGAAAACGCATTGAATTTGGCAGACGTTATTGACGTTTACTATATGCCTGTTGCAAAGCAACTTGTAAACCGTGCAGATATTGAAGATGGAATTTTAGTTGGAACGCTTGCAGAACTTATTGCCGACCCTGACGGCGCAGCGTACGGTATACTTCTTCCCGAAGGAGCAACTGCTAACAATGCAAATGAAGTAGTAGGTAGCGTTTCAGTTACCATTGCGCTTAAAATGAAAGAAGGTTTAGGCAACGAATATCAAGGTTTATCAGTTGGCTCGTCTTTTTCAATCAAAATTTTAGCAACTCAATACGCTTATGAAGAAGACAGTTTTGATAATATCTATGATGAAAACGCCGCATATCCCGTTCTTCCCGACACTTGGGACGGATCGGCAGACACTTCTTGGTATGACCCCACAAACCCACAAACTGAATATGAAATCGGTACTGCGGAACAACTTGCAGGACTCTCAGAACTTGTTTCTGGCGATACAACGTTTTCTGGCGTTACGTTTACTTTAACTGCAGACATTAATCTTTATAGTGAGGACACTACTCCCTCTGCTGATGGTGACCCGTTGACGTTTAGACCGATTGGCGATATATCAAAAGATGGAACATTTGAGGGCGTATTTGATGGTAATGGCAAAACAATTTCAAACATTTACCAAAATGGTTGGGATCTTGGTTATGAGTGGGGCGTATATGGTTCTTACGGTTTATTTGGAAACGTTAATAATGCTACCATCAAAAACTTAACTTTGACAGGTGGTGAAAGTTATATTGAAGGTGGAGACACGTCATTTGTAGCAGGTAGTGCAACTGGAACTTGCGTATTTGAAAACATCACTATTAAAGACAGTATTTCAGCAACTTATAACAATGGAAACGGCGGTATTATCGGTTGGTCTGGTGCAGGAAATTACACTTTCAAGAACATAACGATTGCTGAGGATTGTGTTCTCGGTGGTCTTTGGGGTTCTTTCGATAGTTCTATCGGTGGCGTTGTAGGTCAGGCAGAACCTGGTGCAACTTATAATTTTGAAAACGTAGATATTGCTTGCCGTTTGGACGTTTATAACGACGTAACTGCATCATACGATTATTATAATTACCGTATGTGTGGTATGTTAATCGGTCGTTTGGAAGAAACCACTACTATTGACGGAACAAATTATCCTGATACTAGCAAATATAATATTACTTGTGATAACGTAACCGTTACCTATGGTGAGTGGGCAAATTATCACTATTGCCGTGCAGAAGGCGCTAGGGGAAAAAGAGTGGAAGCAGGATATTCTTACGACGGGATTGCAGCGGATTACGACCATAGCGTATGCACCAAACACCACCTTGAATTGTTGGCGTTTGACCAAATTTTTGGTGGAGATCAATACGGTGTAAAAGGACTTCCTTCTTACGACGGAGTAAACGTAATTTACAACAATAAATAATTGATAAATAATAAAACCCCCTGTTCTAAAACGGAAAGAGCAGGGGGATTATTTATATGTTATTATCCGTATTATTTACAGTTTTTTTTCTAAATCTAATTTCGGCGATTACGATTGAACCTAAACACATTAAATCGTTTATCACGCCAGCGATTGAGAAAGCCACTAGATTATATATTACCCAACACGCGTTAGACGGCAGATTAACCATCCTTATGACGTGTGGATTCTTAAAGCCGTAAGCAATGGTGGTTAAAAGTTTTGCAACGATAGAAATTATGCTGATTGAAACGGCGATAATAACCACGGTATTTGCGTTATTAGACCAGTTAGAAGCGTAACCGATTGACTTATCCCAAGTCATAGCAATGGTGGTAACGCCAGCAATTAAAGTGATTAACGAAAAGAAAACTATCCACCACTTGTTAGATTTTCCGTTTTTGACGTTTAGTGTAAAAATAATATTTCTAATCGAGCCGATTAAATCCATAACCATACCAACCCACGCGCCGAGCAGTATATATTGAATAACGAAAGTCATTGACCCAAGCGTTTTAAATAGCATGATTTTCCAATGCGTATTAAACTGGACGGAAAGGATATTTAAGGCTATACCAACGAAGCCTATTATTTGAATTAAAACATCTAAAAACATATAAAATATTATACTCTACACAGTCCATTTAATCAAGTGAAAACTATCAAAAAGGCAAATTTTAACTTTTTGAATAAAAAAACGTGCGGTAAGTATATATTTTTTTAAAATTCCACCAAAAAAAGATTGACAGTAAGATAAAAATAATTTAATATATAAAGCGGAATTGAACTTTATATAAAAACAGAGTCTTTCCAAGCGATAAAGGACCACTCTATTAAGAGTTGAGGCCATACGGACAGCCGGGTCCACTGCCGATTGACGGAATACCCGTCTTATTGATTGAGTTAAAAGCTCAAATTTTATAAGTTGGTTACTTTATAACCGAGCGCGCTTTGGTCGCAAACTTGTGAAACGGTCAATAAAGAGTAGTAAAAGTTTTGTTGCTATATAGACTCTGATTACCCACTCCCGATAAAGTAAGGTTGTTTTTGCAACCGATTATATCATTTACGGTGGTAATATTTTCGCAAGTTGCTAAAATTAAAGCGGCTTGCGTTTTTGTTTATATAAGTTTTGTAGAGGTGTATTATGGCAGACCAAAGAAAAGACAATACGGTAAAAAAAGACAAGATTATTGAAATCGTTAACCTTACCCGTGAATTTGAAGACGGGGTAGTTGCTGTTGACGACATAAGTTTTTACGTCAGAAAGGGCGAGTTTATAACCTTTTTAGGACCTTCTGGCTGTGGTAAAACTACAACTCTCCGTATGATAGCAGGCTTTGACAAACCGACCAAAGGCAAAATATTGCTTAACGGTGAAGATATAAGTTATTTGCCCCCGAATAAGCGCCCTATAAATACGGTATTCCAACGCTATGCGCTTTTTCCGCACTTAAACGTATACGATAATATTGCGTTTGGGCTTAAACTTAAAAAAGTTAAAGTAACTTACGAAGATAAAGAAGGCAAGCGCTTTGAAAAAATTGAAAAATTAAGCAAGGCTGAAATATCTTCAAAAGTTGAAAAGGCACTCAAAATGGTTGACCTTGAAGGTTTTGAAAAACGTAGCGTTTCCACGCTTTCAGGCGGACAGCAACAAAGGGTAGCGATAGCGCGCGCTATCGTAAACGAGCCGAAAATTTTATTACTTGACGAACCTTTGGGCGCGCTTGACTTAAAGATGCGTAAAGATATGCAGTTAGAACTTAAAGAGATGCATAAAAAACTAGGCATTACTTTTATTTACGTTACGCACGACCAAGAAGAAGCGCTTACTATGAGTGATACTATCGTAGTTATGAAAGACGGCGTAATTCAACAAATCGGTACGCCTACCGATATTTATAACGAGCCTAAAAACTCGTTCGTTGCCGACTTTATCGGTGAGAGTAACATTTTTAGTGGCACGATTGTTGGCGACAAAAAGGTAAGATTTATAAACCACAACTTTGATTGCGTAGACGAATTTAAGATTAATGAAAAAGTCGACGTTGTAGTTCGCCCCGAAGACGTTACTCTACTTGATGCAGGGGAAGGTCAGGTTGACGGAAAAATTATAAGTTCAATATTTAAGGGCGTGCATTACGAAATGGTTATGCGCGTAGGCAAAGCGGAAATCGTTATTCAAGACACTATTGAAAGAAAGGTCGGCGAAACGGTAAGTTTGCTTATTAAACCTAACGATATTCACATTATGGCAAAAGAATTTTCGTCTAATAAATACGACGGATATATAACTAAACGCAACACCGTATGCTTTGGCGACGGCGAATTTGAGTGCGACGTAACACAACTTTATCCTGGTTCTATACTTGACGAAGAAGGTTATTTGATAACCGCAGAAGGTGAGCGCATTGACCTTACCGACGTAGACGTTGAAGTTGAAGTAGGCTTAAAAGATATTGAAATTAGCGACGACGCTGACAAGGGCGGAGCAATAGGTAATATCGTGTCAATGATTTATAAGGTTGACCACTATCAACTTATAGTCCGTACCGACGAAAACGAAGAAGATTTCGTTTTCGATACCGAAGACACTTGGAACGAAAACGACCGCGTAAGCGTTATTATTCCCAAAGAAAAAATCAAACTCTCTTTGAAACAGGAGATTAAGAGATGAGAAACGAAAAGGTTATTTCCAAACAGGAATACCGCCCCGAAGTAATCTCAAAAAAGAGCGCGTTCCGCTTTTCGAGAAGTTCGCTTTGTATTCCTTACGGCTTATTTTTAGCACTATTCGTAGTGTTACCGCTACTCCTTATCGTGTTTTACGCGTTTACTGACCAAAGCGGTGCAATATCTTTTGATAATTTTATAAGGTTTTTTACTAGCGCTACTACGCTTACAACCGTTATTATAAGCATATTAATAGCGCTTGCAACCACAGTTATTTGTATAATTTTGGCTTATCCCGTTGCATATATTTTGGCAAGAAGCAACTTAAATAAAGGTGGCACGCTTTTAATGCTTTTCATTATGCCTATGTGGATAAACTTCGTACTGCGCGCAATGGCAATGAAAGACCTTTTAACGCTTATCGGAGTTTTTGGTTTTAATAACTACGTTAACGTCGTTATAGGTATGGTTTACGACTATTTGCCGTTTATGGTTTTGCCGATTTATACCGTGCTAATCAAAATGGATAAAAGTTATATCGAAGCAAGTATGGACTTGGGCGCAAATCCCGTCCGTACCTTTACAAAAGTAACTTTTCCGCTTTCCATGCCGGGGATTGCTAGCGGTATAACTATGGTATTTATGCCAACTATGACTTGTTATGTTATTTCTGACACCTTCGGTAACGGTTTAATTACGATTATCGGTAAACTTATCGACGAACAGTTTACCACCTTTCAAAACTGGAATTTTGGCTCGGCTATGGCAATGGTGCTTTTAGTTATTATGCTCGTATCTATGTGGGTAACGGGCGGATTTAAGAGCGACGACGCAAGGGGGACAAACTTATGAAAAAGTTTTTCCAAATTGCTTATATTGCGCTTATTTTGCTGTTCATTTATGCGCCGATATTCACGCTGGTGTTATACAGTTTTGTCGATTCACCGATAGTTAGTATAGAAGAAGCCTTTCGTATAGGCTTTTCATTAGAACTTTATAAAAAACTGTTTAATGATGCCGCGCTTATGACTATCGTTTGGGATACGCTTATTTTAGCGCTCGTTGCGGCAATTCTTGCAACCATACTCGGCACTATCGGCGCGATAGGAATTTATTACAGTAGAGGAAAACTTGGCAAAGGTGTTTCTGCCGCGTCAAGAATACCCGTTATCAATGCGGAAATAGTAACCGCCGTTGCACTCGTATTGCTTTTTGCATTGATATTTACTGAAAGCCGTTCGTATTTTTCAATGCTTATAGGTCATTTAGTAATCACCACACCTTTCGTAGTATTGTCGGTTATGCCAAAACTAAAACAAATGGACCCGAATATGTATGAAGCCGCGCTTGACCTTGGCGCGTCGCCTTTCGGTGCGCTTGTCAAAGTGGTTATACCTGAAATTTTACCGGGCAT
>JAFVTK010000022.1 GCA_017503265.1 Clostridia bacterium
GAGATCAAATTTCAGCGTTTCCGTATCAAAAACGACGGTATAGATACCCTCTTTTATGATGTTGATAGAGTACTCCTCGCCTTCTGCTAATTCCTCCTCTGCGTACTCGCTGTCGTCACTATCGCTAAGGGTGGCGTACCAACCTCTCATATCGTCCGAAAGCATATAGAAATAGTCGTCTTTGTAAAGATACAAATTGTCGTAAACGCGCTTACTGCCGTCGAGAGAAAAATAGTTCACCTTCAAAAATTCGCCGTTAACTTCCATCCATAAGGAAAGCCCTGAAGAAGTGTAGTAAGTTTCATCTTCATTAGGAACGAAATGCTCGATGTCAATATTCTCGGGTGCAACAACTTGTATGTCTGCATTATAATCGGGAATTTCTGGATCACCCATACCACAACCAACAAGAGATATTCCATTTATAACAACCAATAAGGTTAAGATAAAAAATAAAAATTTCTTTTTCATAGATATTCCTCCTATTAAAATTTTATCACAAAATATATAAAATTGCAAGAGGTGCTTCTATACGAGCATTTTTTAAAAACACTTTATAAAAATACGGCATTTAACCCCTACAACAAGAGAATTATAATCCTGGTCACATCTTCAATTAAAAAAGTATCTCCGTCAATTTATTGTCTACTTGATCACACGACGTTAAATAATATTTTACTCCGTTTTTTATCACCAACTTGTCCGCACGCACGCTTTTTCCGTGCAAGTGCCCATACACGACTACATCTACGCCGTTATTTTCAAAAATTTCAGTAAATAAAGAATCTTCTCTACGAACGTTAAAAGGCGGATAATGCACCAGCGCAATAAGTTTATCCCCTGCTTGTCTAATTTTTTCCGCCGCAGAAAGCGACAATTTGAGTCTTTCAGTTTCTCTTAAATAAATTTTTCTATCTTGCTCGTTAAAATCAGGCGCGCCTGGAACACTCCAACAACGTGATCCACAAATAACTACGCCTTCAAACCTTATACAATCGTTTTGCAAGGCGTAAAAGCCGTCAGGAAGCATATCCCTAACCTTACCGATCCCACTCCACCAGTAATCGTGATTACCTTTAATAAGAACTTTTTTGCCTTTTAAATCGGTAAGCGTTTGAATATCTTTGGCTGCGTCTTCGATAGTCATTGCCCAACTTATATCGCCACCGATTAAAACCAAATCTTCGTCTTTGATTTTTTCGTTCCAGTCAGCACGGATTTTATCCAAATATCCAACCCAGTTTCCGCCAAAAACGTCCATCGGTTTATTTGTGTTTGTCGATATATGTAAATCGCTTATTGCATAAATTTTCATGGTCATATAATAGCACAATCAATAAATTTTTTGCAAGTATTTTTATATATTCATACAAAAAAAGCGCAAAGTTTCCCTCACGCTTTTCCGTTTAAATTTTATTTAAGCAATACCCGTCAACTTGGGAACATAGGCAGTTCAAAAAATCCTGCACATACTTCTTGCGTATAATCTTGACAAGGCGGTATAGCCGCATACCCGTAAGACGGCAATAACAATTCTACGTCCATAACTATTTTTAATATTATAGACACACAAGCGTCGATCGTGAATTGATTTTCACCCGTGTAACTGCCTTGCGTAGATACTAACGAAACTACCGCTTCAACACTATACGGCATAATGGACGCTGACGGTATATTTAAAATAACGTCTTTGGTTACGGTTACGCTTGCAGTAGCCGCACCTTCAACACCGTTAGCGTCGGTATACGCCACCGAAACGGGAATAGTTACGTCCGCCCTAACTCTTGCAGAGCTGGCTCTTTCAGGTAACGGATCAATTAAAAGGTTGCTTATAACCCCTTGCGACGTCAAACTTTTTGCACTTATAAACGTCAACGGATATGTAGGATTGTCGGGCGTAAGATTTGTTATATCCAAAACCACGTCGGTAAGTTGGGTTTGTTGCATACACGCATCAAACACCTTTTTTACTTGAACGCAAACTTTCTCGCATAAGCCGTTCAACGGATTTCCGCTGATTTGACCGGGGCATTTGTCTGATTGAAAATTACAGAAAAACGACATTTTATCCTCCTTTATGGCTTTCTATATTCAATATATGCAAAAAGAATTTATAAATGACACAAATCTACTAATGCAAAACGCTCTCACAAAAATTTGTGAGAGCGTTTTTTGTTAATTTACATTATTATATTAATTGAATTAATAATTATATCCTAATTCAATCGCCTTAACGTTCTTTTCTAACAATTCTGCTTTTTTAGCAGGAACCATTTGCGCAAGGCTGTTCTTTACCTGTTCAAGTGTAAGAACGTTGGTTTCTTTAATAACCTTACCAAGAATTATCATATTAGCAAGACCGTCAAGTCCGTTATCGCTTGCAAGTTTAGTTGCAGGTATTCCAACGGTAACTACGTCGTCTCTAACGTCGTTCTTAACGATTAGCGAACTGTCAAAAATAACGTAGCCGTCTTTTTCGGTTTCATTATAAAACTTTTCAAGCGATGGCAAGTTCATTGCAATAAGTACGTCGGGTTTGTCAACTATCGGTGAGCCGATAGGCGTGTCTGAAAGTGTTACGCTACAATTTGCAGTACCACCACGCATTTCAGGGCCGTAAGATGGCAACCAACTTACTTCCATACCAACTTTTAAACCAGTATAAGCAAGTGCTTTACCTGTAAACAAAACACCTTGTCCGCCAAAGCCCGCTATAAGGATTTTAGTAGTTTTAGCCATTTACTTTTCCTCCTTATATTTATCCTTATATACCCCAAGCGGGTAATAAGTTTCCATATTTTCATCAAGCCATTTAAGTGCAGCCTTGGGCGTAAGTCCCCAGTTGGTCGGGCAAGTTGAAAGAACTTCTACGAGAGAGAAACCTTTTCCTTCAATTTGGTTTTGGAACGCCTTTTTAATTGCTTGTTTAGCCTTTCTAATATTCTTGACGTTATTAACGGCAACCCTTTCAAGATAAGTTGCGCCGTCTATTTGTGAAAGCATTTCGCAAACCTTTACGGGATAACCTACAACCGTAACGTCTCTACCGTAAGGTGAAGTTTGCGTTACTTGGTTAGGAAGTGTCGTGGGTGCCATTTGACCGCCCGTCATACCGTAAATAGCGTTATTTACGAAAATTACGGTAATATTTTCACCCCTTGCGGCAGAGTGAACGGTTTCAGCAGTACCTATTGCAGCAAGGTCGCCGTCGCCTTGATAAGTAAATACTACGTTATCAGGATTAGCGCGCTTTGCACCCGTTGCAACAGCAGGCGCTCTACCGTGTGCCGCTTGTATCATATCACAGTTAAAATAATTATAAGAGAAAACCGAGCAACCAACTGACGCAATACCTATGGTTTTACCCGTTACGCCCAACTCTTCAAGCGTTTCAGCAACCAAGCGGTGAATTACACCGTGCGTACAGCCAGGGCAGTAATGCAACTGATTATCGGTAAGACCTTTCGTTTTTTCAAATACTACCATTGTTTTGCCTCTCCTTTTTCAATTTCGTTAAGTTTATTAAGAACTTCGTCGGGAGTCATAATTACGCCACCAGTTCTACCGTAGAAATAAACGGGTTTTGAACAATCAATTGCAAGTTTTACGTCGTCAACCATTTGACCCATATTAAGTTCTACCGTAAGGAAGTTCTTAACTTTTGACGCTGCTTTTTTAAGAGCATCCTTGGGGAACGGCCACAAAGTAATCGGGCGAATCATACCGACTTTCATGCCACGCTTTCTCGCTTCCATAATTGCATTTTTAGCAACACGAGAAGTAATACCAAACGCAACTACACAAGTTTCTGCATCGTCCATCATAAACTCTTCATACATAACTTCGTCACGTTCAACAATTTTATAACGTTCGTATCTATTAATATTCCATTCTTCAAGTTGTGCGGGGCTTAAAGAAAGTGAATTTATGATATTTCTGCCTTCGTGGGTTGCTTTACCCGTGGTTGCCCAAGGTTTAGCATATTCTTTAACTTCGCCGAGTTCCAAACTAACGGGTTCCATCATTTGCCCCATAGTTCCGTCTGCAAGTATCATAGCAGGCATCCTATATTTATCAGCAAGGTCAAATCCTTTAAAAGTAAGGTCAACCATTTCTTGAATAGATGCAGGCGCTAAAACGATAAGTTTATAGTCGCCGTGTCCGCCACCTTTAAGCGCTTGGAAATAATCTGATTGTGAGGGTTGAATACCACCAAGTCCTGGACCGCCACGTTGAACGTTTACGATAAGAGCAGGAAGTTCACACCCAGCAAGATAAGAAATACCTTCGCTCTTTAATGAAATTCCTGGACTAGACGAACTAGTCATAACCCTTTTACCACAAGCAGCAACACCCAAAACCATATTGATAGCAGCAACTTCTGATTCTGCTTGCAAGAAAGTTCCGCCGATCTTGGGCATACGTTTTGCCATATAAGCCGCAACTTCGGTTTGCGGAGTAATGGGATAGCCGAAATAATATTTACAGCCCGCCATTATAGCCGCTTCCGCAAGTGCTTCATTACCTTTCATTAACACTTTTTCTGCCATAATTCACCTCTATTTTTCTACCGTAATAACCGTGTCGGGACACATAGTTGCACAAAAAGCACAAGCAATGCATTTTTCTTGATCGGTTATAACTGCCGGATGGTAGCCTTTTAAGTTAATTTTTTCTTTGGAGAGCGCAATTATTTGCTTTGGGCAAACAGTTTCGCAAAGTCCGCAACCTTTGCAACGCTCTTCGTCAAATGTTACTTTTGCCATAATTTCTCCTTTATAGCCAATCGCCGTATTTTATCGGGTCGATAGGCAGTATTTCTTTAATTATTTCTGTTTTTTCGCTTATCAAATCACGTCTGACGGCGGAAAACTTAATGGGTAGTCCCGTAACTTTTGATAATTTTTCTGCAAACTCTAAACCTTTAAGAACGTCTTCTATATTAGTTTCTAAACCGAGATTTGCGTTATTTACTATACCCGTAAAGGCAAGTTTTCCTGCTCGCTCAATTTCTTCTTTAACTTGGATTGCACCTTCAACGTCGCGCGTTTCAGGTCTAAATGGATTTACGACGAAAAGCGCGTCGTAATCGTTTTCTTCTTTAATTTTATCTGCAAACCTACCTAACGCAAGCGCACCCCTATCGTCGCCACCTATATCGGCAACTGCAAAGCGCGACTTATCGTCTACCATTTTATAAGATTTAGCGTTCATTGCAGGTATATCCACGTTGGTTTCCGCAAATGGTGAAACTACGAGTTCAACACCGTTTTTATTTAACGTTTCAAGCGCGTCTACCGTTCTAAAATACGGATTTACAATATCAAGGTCGTAAATACTTACGGGTTTACCTAATTTAGCAAGCGCCAAAGCGTAATTTACCGCAGTAAACGTTTTGCCACTACCGTAATGCCCCATAAAGACCGTTACGCGTTTATCAAACATTAAACTTTCACCTTATAGCACCAACCGCGTTTGTCGGGATTTCTGCCCCATTGAATACCGGTTAGTTCGTTGTAAAGTTTTTGAGTGAGTTCGCCGATTTCATTATTAGAAACGATATGGTCTTTTCCTTTATAGTAAAGGTGTCCAATAGGCGAAACGACTGCTGCCGTTCCCGTACCCCACGCTTCTTCAAGAGTACCGTTTTCAGCCGCTTCCATTAACTCGTCAACCGAGATAAGTTTTTCGGAAACTTTATAACCCCACTCTCTCAAAATTTCTATGCTTGATTTCCTAGTAATACCAGGAAGAACCGAACCAGTTAACATAGGCGTTACAATTTCACCGTTAATCTTAAACATAACGTTCATTGCGCCAACTTCTTCAATATATTTTCTTTCAACGCCGTCAAGCCAAAGAACTTGTGAAAAACCCTTTTCAGCCGCGCGCTTACCTGCTCTTAAACTAGCAGCGTAGTTACCGCCACATTTTGCATAACCAGTACCGCCACGAACTGCCCTTACGTCTTCACTTTCAATACTGATTTTAACAGGGTTAAGACCTTCTGCATAATAGTTACCAACAGGCGATAAAATAATCACGAAAGTTGCGTTGTGAACTGCGTGTACGCCAAGCGATTCGTCGTTACCGAACATAAAAGGACGGATATAGAGAGACGTGCCCGGCTTATCAGGAATCCAGTCGTATTCAAGCGTAATGAGTTCGGTGAGCGCTTTTAACGTAAATTCTTCTTCAAGCGTAGGCAAACAAAGTCTTTCAGCCGAATCGTTCATTCTTCTAATATTTTCTATCGGGCGGAACATTTGATAACCGTCAGCAGTTCTGTACGCTTTCATACCTTCAAAAATTTCCGCACCGTAGTGAAGAACGGTTGAAGCGGGATGAATAGGAATGTAATCGAACGGAACGATTCTCGCGTCGTGCCAGCCTTCATTTTCCGAATAATCCATCACAAACATGTGATCGGTAAAATATTTGCCAAATCCAAGATTTGAAAAATCAGGCTTTTCTTTTAGCGTTTTTGCCTTTGTAATTTTAATTTCTTGCATAACTTTACCTCTATAATAACTTTACTTTAATTTTTTAATTTGTTCTACTGCGTCTTCACGCATTTTATACTTTAAGATTTTACCCGCAGCGTTCATCGGGAATTCCTTAACGAAAATAAAATATCTTGGAACTTTATGCTTTGCCATGTGAGCGTTGCCGTATTCGCGCATTTCGTTTTCGTCAGAAGTTTCGCCCTTATTAAGAATAATGTACGCACAGGCTTCTTCACCGTATCTCGGGTCAGGCACACCGACGACTTGCACGTCCCTAACCTTTTCGTGAGTGAGATAAAATTCTTCAATTTCTCTCGGATAAAGGTTTTCACCGCCACGAATAATCATGTCTTTAAGTCTACCCGTAACTTTATAATATCCGTCGGGCGTTCTACAACAAATATCACCGCTATGAAGCCAACCGTCAGCGTCAATAGTTTGCTCGGTTGCCTTGGGCATTTTGTAGTAACCTTTCATGATATTATATCCACGAGCAACGAATTCGCCGTTCTCCCCGTCAGGCAATTCTTCACCAGTTTCAGGATCGATAATTTTACACTCAACGCCAGGGAACGCACTACCAACAGTTTCAACGCGGTGGTCGATATCTTCATTAACTTCACCCATTGTACAACCAGGTGATGCTTCCGTTTGACCGTAAACACTAATAATTTCGGTCATATTCATTTCCGCCGCGGCACGCCTCATAAGATCAGGCGGACAGTTTGCACCTGCCATTATGCCCGTTCTCATATGCGAGAAATCAGTTTTTGCAAAATCGGCGTGATTAAACATTGCAATAAACATGGTAGGTACGCCGTTAAAGCAAGTAATTTTTTCGTCGTTAATACAAGCAAGCGACGACTTTGGTGAGAAATACGGCATAGGACAAATAGTCCCACCGTGAGTCATCAAGTTAGTCATTGAAAGCACCATACCAAAGCAATGGAACATAGGCACTTGTATCATCATTCTATCAGCGGTTGAAATATCCATTCTATCGCCGATAATTTTACCGTTATTAACTATATTGCCGTGTGTGAGCATAACGCCTTTGGGGAAACCCGTTGTTCCCGAAGTATATTGCATATTACAAACGTCGTCGGCTTTAACCTTTGACGCTCTACGGCGAACTTCTTCCTTTGGAACGAGCGCTGAACGCTTAACGAAATCTTTCCACTCTAAACAACCGTCCATCTCAAACCCAACTGTTATTACGTTGCGCAAGAAAGGCAATTTTTTAGAATATAACGGTTTGCCAGGTTCAACGTTTTTAAGTTCAGGGCAAAGTTCTTCAATAATCTCTTTATAATTAGAATCTTTACAACTGTCAATCATTACGAGTGTATGCGTATCAGATTGCCTTAAAAGATACTCTGCTTCGTGAATTTTATAAGCGGTATTAACGGTAACCAAAACCGCGCCTATTTTAACGGTTGCCCAGAAAGTTAAAAACCACTGTGGAACGTTTGTCGCCCAAATAGAAACGTGATGTCCAGGTTCTACACCGAGCGAGATAAGCGCCGCTGCAACGTTATCAACGTCTTCTCTAAACTGTGAATACGTCCTTGTGTAATCAAGCGTGGTATATTTAAACGCATACTGGTCGGGATATCTTTCCGCCATTTCATCAAGCACTTGCGAAAAAGTCAAATCCAACACGTCGTACTTTTTCCACGGGTGCGTACCCGTCTTTGAACGATTATAATAAACGGGCTTTTTTTGCGTTTCAACACTATTTGATGACAAATAACTCTTAAAATGCGTTAAAATTATATCAGCAGAAGTTATTTCACCCGAATCCATTACCGCAACGTATCCGTCATAATTCAATGAACGAAGTGCGTTCATAAAATCTTTTACAGGCAGAGTTCCGTCACCTATTAAAACGTTTTCCCCGTCCTTTTTATCGCCTATACGAACGTAGCCGATATATGCGCCGAGCGTTTGAATAGTTTTATCAGCCGACTCTTCCGCCACGAAATATGTTTCGCGGACGTTCCAACAAACTTTAAGTGCAGCCGTTCCAAACAAATTAATTACGTCAAGCACCTTTTCAGTATTAACTAACGGACCACACGTTTCTATAAGCAAAGAAATACCGTTAGTTTCTGCCACAGCTATTGCAGGCGACAATACTTTTTTCAAGTTCTCGTCAGAAAGCAAAGTTTCAAATTCAATCACAACACCGAATACGGATGCAAGTGCAGCGTATTCAATATATTCAACAATTTTAGATACGTCGGTTTTTTCACCAACCTTTTCGGGACAAGCAAGTACGGGAATAGCAATATGCCTATTTACGAGTTTTCTTTTTGCGTCCCCTGTAACGGCTGAACGGAATATACTGTCAGCGTGCGCTTTCTTTTCTGCTATTACGTCGGAAATTTCTATTCCGTCAAATCCGTAATCTTGCGCAATATTACACAGTTCAATAAAACTACCCGACTTAACGAATTTATCAGAAAACGAGAACTTCATATTATTTTTCCTCGTAAACTATTTTATTGAGCGCGTTAATGTATGCGCGAATACATGCGCCTACTATATCAGTAGAAACACCGTTACCCGGATAAAGTTTACCGTCTGCACGCAAACGTATCAAAGAAGACCCTACTGCGCTTCTACCTTTGGTAACTGCGTGAACTTGGAAATCGTCAAGTTCGTAGTGATGCCCTATTACTTGTTCTATGGCGTGGAAAGCCGCGTCAATAGGACCGTCACCAGTAGATACACCCGTAAACTTTTCGCCGTCTTTTTCAAGAGTAACGTTTGCCGTAGCGGGAATAATATTTCCGCTATTAACAACGTAATTAACCAAATGATAGGTTGACGGAACTTGCATTGCCGTGCTTGCAATAAGCGCTTCAAGTTCTTTCGTATCAACCGTTTCTTTTTTAGCGGTAACTTTTTTAACTTCTTCGTAAACCTTTCCTATATCTGAATCAGAAAGTTCATAGCCGAGTTGTTTAACCGCGTCAGCAACGTCTTTCATAGTTGCATTTGCACTAATATACGTAGGTACTTTTTCAACAGCAGATTCGGTTACGTTTTCAGTTACACCGTTTATTGCTGCGGAAATAGATTTTACGTTAGTAACGTCAACGTTGCAATCAACGTTGAGTTCATACTTTTTCGCCC
>JAFVTK010000141.1 GCA_017503265.1 Clostridia bacterium
TAGTTTACGGACCAAACATTGCCGACTGGCCCAAAATGGAAGCGCTTAAAGATAATCTTTTGTTAAAGGTCGTTTCCGTTCTCAACGACGCTGTTACTACTACTGACGAACTTATTCCGTCGGGTGAAACGTCGTCTTATCGTTCTAACCCCTTAAAACTTGCTGAATTCGCGCTTTCAAGAAAAGACCCCGAATACGTCGGCAGAGCAAAAGCCGTACGCGACGGCGGTTATCCTACCGAACTTGGTTTTGACGAAAGTAATACGACGTACGGCAGCGTAGTATGTTCTATTAAACCTGGCGACGGCTCTGCGCGTGAACAGGCTGCGTCTTGTCAAAGAGTTTTGGGTGGCGTTGCAAATATTGCCAAAGAATACGCAACCAAGCGTTATAGAAGCAATCTTATTAACTGGGGTATGCTACCGCTTCTTGCGGATAAAAACGACTTTAACGTAGGCGATTATATTTACGTTGAAAACGTTAAAGACGGTATTTTATCGGGCGTAAAAGAATTTAAAGCAAAAGTTATCGGTGAAAAAGTAAGAGAAATAACCCTTAAAATGGACGCGCTTACCGACGCGGAAAAGCAAATTATCTTAAAGGGTTGCTTGATTAACTATTATAAAGGTTAAAATTCAATCGATTAAAAAAGACGCTTTTTTAGAGCGTCTTTTTATTTTATTCTTTAATGTCAGTTGATATTGATTTTTTATAAGCGTTGGGGGAAATACCCACAACTTGTTTAAACTTTCTTGAAAAATAAACGTAGTCGTCAAAGCCACAGTTTATAGATATGTTTATTAAAGGTAAAGAATTTTGATATATGTTGATTAAAGTCTTTGCGTGATTAATGCGTAGTTCGGTTAAATATTCAACGGGTGTTTTACCAACGATTTTTTTAAATTGCATTCTAATATAATCTTCTGCATATCCACTTTGTTGCAATAATTCGGTTACGTTAAAATCGCTATCGTGAAACTTTGAAACTATTTGTCTTTTTATTTTATTAATGGTTTTTTCTAGTGGATTAGTAATTACAACGTTCTTTAATACGAAATGTATAAATGCAATACAAAGCGAGTAAAAGTATTCTTGGTCTTCATAGCGGTTTGCAAAAATCATCTGTAATAAAGAAAAGCCGTCGCCACGTTCGTTATCTTTAAAAATAACAGGCGTGTCTATATGCATTAATTCATCACTTTTTACTAAAATAGCAGTGTATCGCAAATTATCATGAGAAATTGAGCCGTGCATTATGTTAGGGGGCATAACCACAATCATGCCTTGTTCCGCGTCGTAAATATTTCCTTCAATATTTATTTTCCCTTTTCCAGAAGAATAAATAAAAAGTTCATAGTCTTTATGTTTGTGAAAGTTAAATGCTTCATTGCTATAACTGCCACCGTAAGAAATACAATTCATAAAAGTTCTCCTTGTAAGTATTGTACACAAAATCTATCTTTTGTGCAACTTGTTTTAGCATTTAGGCTAACTTTTTTTAAATAAGCAATGGTATAATTTATTTAATAGGTTAAGAAGGAAAGAAAAATGCAAGCAACAAAAAACTTAAAACTTGGAAACAAAAAAGAAGTTAATATGCTTTCAGGCTCTATTATGAAAGGCATTATGACCATTGCAATACCGATTATGATAATGAACGTTTTGCAATCGCTTTTTAATATAATTGATATGACTATATTAAAGATGTACGATACGGACGGTGGTTATTCGGTTGGTGCGGTTGGTGCGTGTGGCACGCTTTTTAGTTTTATTACGGGACTTGCTATCGGTATTGCTGCGGGCGCAAACGTCGTCATTGCAAGGTATATAGGTAAGGGCGACAAAGATGGTGTTGACAAATCAGTCGGAACGGCGCTCGTTTTTTCTGTTATAAGTGGAGTTGTTTTGCTTATAATCGGTGTTTGTTTTGCAGAATTCTTTTTAGGACTTGTAAATTGTCCTACAAAATTTTTTGATAAAGCGGTTTTATATTTTAGGTTATATTTTTTGGGTATGCCATTTTTTACGTTTTATAACTTTGCTGCGGCTATTTTAAGGTCGTCGGGCGATTCAAGAAGACCTATGATATATTTAACAATAGGTGGCGTTGTAAAAGTTGCTTTGACTTTCCTTTTAGTCGGGGTTCTTAAAATGGAAATCGTGGGCGTTTCAATCGCTACTATTTCAACTTGGATAATAACTTCAATATTAGACGTTATTGCGCTTATCCGTGATGGCGGTGTGGTTGCCGTAAATTTTAAGAAATTAAGAATATACGGAAAGCAATTAAAAGAAATGTTGATAATCGGAATTCCAACGGGATTACAACAAGCACTTTATTCAGTTGCAAATCTTGTGATTGCCGGCGCGGTTAATACTTACGGCTCGGATGAAATTACAAAAGCAAACGCGTCAACGGGCGTTTCAATAGCAAACAATTTTGATGGTATATTATATCAAATAGTAATGGCCCCTGCGCTTGCGGTTATGCCTTACGTTAGCCAAAACGTAGGTGCAAAAAATATGAAACGCGCAAAGGAATCAATTTGGAAAGGTATGCTAATAACTCTGGTATTCGGTGGGTTTTTTGGTATGCTTTCAGCAATATTTTCCGCGCAACTTTCTTCTATTATGACGTCTAACCCAGAAGTTATAAAGTTCTCTCAACAAAAGATGATGTTGGTTTCAAGCACTTACTTTATTTGTGGAATAAACGAAATACTTGGCGCGGGACTTAAAGGTATGGGAAAACCCATTATTCCTATGATATCAACTATGATATTTATGTGCGCAATAAGATTTCCTTGGGTTTGGTTCGTTTATCCACTATTCCCAAACTTAACTTTCCTATACACTATTTGGCCGATAGGTTGGGTGCTTTCAATAATAACGGTGCTGTGTTTCTTAATCCCAACGGCAAAAAAACTTCAACAAAAATTTGAAGAAGAAAAGCAATTAAACGCACAAGAAGTTGAAGTTGCTTAATAAAACTAAACTCAAAAGACAGGTGTTTGACTAGCGCCTGTCTTTTTTATTGTTTTAAATCCTTAACGTTGCCCGTTTTTTAGAGCGTCTTTTTTTAGATTTTAACGCATAAAATATATAAGCGCCTTAAAGGCGCGCGAAAATTGTTTTTCGGTGGTGAATTATGGGGTTTATTGACGATATTACAAGGTGTTTTTCCGCAGATGAATTGCCAAAAGAACCGTGCTTTCGAGCGGTGCTTTTTGGCGACGGAGCGGGTTATTTTGAAAACGTGCGCTCTATTAGGCATTATACGCCAGAAGAAATTGCGCTCTGCTTAAAGCGCGGAGGACTACTTATCAGGGGTGAAAATCTTTACGTTAAAAAATATTGTGCGGGGGACGTAGTGGTTTGCGGACGAATAACGTCGATAGAGAGAGTGTAGTTTTAATCAAAAGCGTGTTTGAAGTGCGCGGGCTTAATTTGGACAGGTTCATAAACACGGTCAAAAAACGCGGAATTGCACTATACGATATAAAAAAATATTCTAATAAACGGTTGGTACTTGCAGTAAACTTTAAGGATTGTCAAAAATTTTTTGCAATCGGCAAAGAATTGTGCTATAATATTAAAAAACTACGCGAAAAAGGTAAAGGCTATCCGCTTTTAGCGCTTTATCGCTCGCTGGGCGTTTTAATCGGCGCAATCATAATAGCGTTATCAGCGTATACTTTTAACGATTTTATTTTTGGTTTTACTTTTACGGGTAGCGGTAGCGTTTACCATAGAGAAGTTAAAGATTACCTTAAATCGCAAGGGGTAACTGAATTTTCGAGGTTTTCGGCGTTTAGTTTAGAAAGGCTGGAAGACGGTATTTTGGCGGATAATCCACACCTATCTTTTGCAAGTTGCGTTAAGGTGGGAAATCGTTTAGTTGTGGATTTGGCGCTTTCGCAAGACAAGGTAGGCACGCTTGACGGAAAGGTTTACGAATTTTATTCTGACGTTGACGGGGTCGTTGAAAATATAAAAGTGTATCGCGGAACGGCAGTCGTTGAAAAGGGGCAAGCGGTAAAAAAGGGCGAACTTTTAGTTAACGGCGTTGCTATAATTAAAGACAAAGAAGTAAAGATAAACGTTCTTGCTTGCGTTACCATTTTGAGTGAATTTAAATATGAATACCGCTCGAATAACGACGGCGAGGAAGAAAGGGCGGTTACGTTTGCAGAACAGGCACTATGTAGAGAGCCTCTTGACGAAAAGGTTATAAAAAGTCAAGAAAACGGGGAATATATTTATACGGTAACTTTAACTTACAGGCACGTTATATACGCAGGATGATTTATAAATTAATAAAATTAGAAAAGGAAAATACTTTATGAAAAAAACTAAGTCGCAAAAGATATTGCCGTGGTCAACCAAAGACGTGGTTATGACGGTGTTGACTTACGCGTTCAATATTATTTTTATCGGTGTGCTGTTTTTGCTTGCGGTGCATCTAACGGACGGGATAGACGATTATTTTAAAGACGTAAGAACGCCGATCCACTTCTTTATACTGCTTATTCTGGTTATAGCGGTAATGGTTTTTTATTTCATTTTTGAAGAAAAAGACTTTATGAAAACGGCTGCAAACTCTGAAATGCTGTTTTTGATTATAGAACTTTCTTTGGTGATTTGTTTTGCTACTGGCGAATACGTTAATATTTATTTGCGTCCCTTATCGCTTGCGGCAATTTTAACGCTGTTTTTAACCAACCGCCGTACCGCGATTTTTATGAACTTTATTTTCTGCATACTCGTCTTTTTGTTCGACGCGTTTATAGGTACGAAGTTCACTATCGACAATTATCCCGCGCTTATAATGGGATTTTCTTCGGGAATTATAGCAACGGTGTGTTTGGACAACGTTTATTCAAGGCTTAAACTTCTTATTATGAGCGTTATAATTTCCGTGCCGACGTTGGTTTGTATCGCAATGGTCATAATTGAACACGGCACTCAAAATATCGGCGCGGCAATTGCGTCGTCGGCGTGTTCTGGGCCACTTGCCGTTGCGGCGTTCTTGATTTTATTGCCCGTGTTTGAGGCGGCTTTTAAAAAGGTTTCGTGCTTTAAGTTCAGCGAACTTACAGACCATAAATCTAAACTGATAAAGAAAATGATACAGCAAGCGCCTGGCACGTTTAATCACTCTATCGTGGTTTCAAATATAGCAGAAGCGTGCGCTTCGGCCATCGGTGAAGACGCGCTTTTAGCAAGGACGTGCGCTTATTATCACGATATAGGTAAACTCCGTCGTCCAGAATTTTTTAAGGAAAATCAAGCCGACGGATTTAACCCGCACGACGACTTAACGCCAGAACTTTCTGCCAACATAATCAAATCGCACACGCAAGACGGGTATAATCTTATTATGAAAAATAGGTTGCCCAAAGTTATCGCGGACGTTTGCGTAGAGCATCACGGCACGTTACCTATCTTATACTTTTACGGAAAAGCGCAAAAGTTTACCGACGGCGAAGTTGATATTGCGCAGTACTGTTACGCAGGGCCTAAACCCAAAACCAAAATTGCCGCAATCATAATGATTGCCGACGGTTGCGAAGCCGCTGCAAGAAGCCTGCAAGACCGTTCGCGTGAAAACGTTAAAAAGGTCGTTAGAAAAATCGTTAACGAACGTATGGAACTTGGGCAGTTTGAAGATTGTGAAATAACCTTAAAAGAACTTAACATTATCGTGCATACGGTAGTAAACAATCTTACGGGTATTTATCATAGCCGTATTGAATATCCAAAAGTTAATCTTGACGGAATAGATTTATAAACAAAGGAAAAGTTTTATGGCAAAATTAAAAATCGAGTGTTTTGACAAAAAAATCAAGTTAAGAAAAATTGCAAAAACCGTTTATAAAACGCTTGGACAAACCGCACGCTTTAAAGTAGAACTCGTTTTCCAAGACGGCGAAGGTATAACCGCGCTTAACCGCAATACGCGTGGGGTAGATAGCGTTACGGACGTGCTTTCTTATCCTAGTTTGGATGGTATCAAAGGTAAGGTATTAAAACCCGAAGATTGCCCCACCGAATTAGAAGGTAGATACATTTTTTTAGGCTCAATCGTCCTTTGCGAAGATAAGATACGCATACAGGCGGAAGAATACGGACACAGCGAAGAAGAAGA
>JAFVTK010000023.1 GCA_017503265.1 Clostridia bacterium
GGCTAGGATTGTGAAGTTTAAGATAGTTTGCAATCGCCATCAAAATATGCGTTTTGCCAAGCCCCGTACCGCCGTAAATAAATAAGGGGTTATACGCGTCGCCAGGATTTTCAGCAACCGCTTTTGCGGCAGCGTAAATAAATTCGTTAGACGAGCCGACTACGAAAGAATCAAAAGTGAATTTAGGGCTTACTGGCGAACCGGGAATATCCATTTTTTCGCGCTCTTCTTCGCCTAACTGTTTTAGATAATCTTCCCTATCCGCCGCGACGACTACTGAAAAATCGTTGATGTAAGTATTACATTTAAGTAGCGCTTCCCTTATCATTCCACCGATAGCCTTATCGCTAACCGTATCGGCAAACAATTTGCTCATGGTCGAGAGGACGATTTTATTGCCTTTAATATCGACGGGTTTAAGTTGAGTTATATACGTCGCATAGGCGATAGAACTAACCGTTTTTTCTAGTTCAGGAAGAAAGGTTTGTTCCCATAAAATCTCATAATTTTCCTTTTCCATTATAATCAATCCTTTTTATCAGTTGCTTTTAAGTAAAAAACATTATATAATATTTTTAAATTAAAATAAAGTTATTCGGGCGAAATTTTAAAATTTTTTAATTTTTTATGTATATTAAATCGTTAACGCTAAAAAATTTCCGCAATTACGAAGAAGAGCAAATCTCTTTTAACGACGGAATTAATATTTTGACGGGTGCAAACGCGCAGGGTAAGACCAACGCCGCGGAGGCTATCTTTTTCCTTTGCACGGGTTATTCTCCGCGCGCAAATAAAGATAAACTCGTTATCAAAAACGGGGAAGAAACGGCTGAAATTGCAGGCGTTGCGTCCTCGCTTTACGGCGACGTGTCGGTGCGCGTTTCTTTTAATAAAAACGATAAAAAAAGTATTTACGTCAACGGCTTACAAGTTCTTAAAATCGGTGAGATTTTAGGTAATATAAACAGCGTATTTTTTAACCCGTCCGAACTAAAACTTGTTCAAGAAAGTCCAGAAGATAGGCGCAGATTTTTAAACGTTTCGCTTTCGCAAATGTCTAAAAATTATTTTTACGCGCTACAACGCTACAATAAAATTTTATCACAGCGAAACAATCTCTTAAAAGACCCCGAAAAATATATAATACGCGAAACTTTGCCCATTTGGGACGAACAACTTACCAAACAAGCGGCAAAAATTATTAAAGCGCGTAACGAATTTTTAACACAAATTTCGCCTATTGCCGAAGAAAAGCACGCCATCTTATCGGACGGCAAAGAAACTTTGAAAATGAAAACCGAAAGTGGTTATTACGGCACGGAAGAAGAAATTGCTTACGCAATGTATCAAGACTTAAAGACGGGCTTAGAGCGCGATATGCGCCTTGGCTTTACGTCTATCGGCCCGCACCGCGACGACATAAAATTTACGCTTAACGATATGGACGTACGCGTTTACGGCTCACAAGGTCAACAGCGTACGGTTGCGCTGTCGTTAAAACTTGCCGAAACCGAAACGTTTTTTAATCGCTTTGGCGAATATCCTATTCTAATTTTAGACGACGTGCTCTCTGAACTCGACAAAAAACGACAAAGAAAACTTATTTCCGCAGTCGAACACTTACAAACCATATTCACCGCAACGGGTATGGATAGAACGATTTTTAAGAATAAACAGTTTAACCGCTTAATAGTAGAAAACGGCAAAGTAAAACAAGGTAAATAATATTAAAACAGACGGCTTTTGCCGTCTGTTTTTACTTTATTATAATGCGCTTTTTAATTCTTCTATTATACCCAAATCCCAAGATAAGCGTGATAAAACGTATTTATCGCGTATATCTTTCGTCGCCTTAAACGCGGTGAATAAATCGCATTTTATACCTATTTCTTCAATGGTTTTAGGCGCTTTAATTAAGTCTAAAATACCTTCTATGCATTTTTTAGACGGGATTTCTTCTTTAATTATATCGCAAACGGTTTGCCATTTACTTAATATAATTTCCAAACGCTTGCCGTGCTTTTCAACGTCGTACTTGCCTTCTTTTTCTTCAAGTTTAATCATAGCAAAAGCGCCCTTGCCCAAGAAAGTTTTTAACTGTTCGCTCCACTCTTTATAATTAAATTCCTTTGCATATTTTAACGCCTTTTCTTTATCGGGTGAAATCGTCAACAACTTTTCGTACAGTCCTGCGGCGATATAAGTCCCTAACGCGCATTGAATACCGTGCAAATCGACCTTCGTGCCGAACTCTAAACCGCGCATATCAAAGACGTGTGAAAAATAATGCTCAACACCGCTAGCGGGGCGAGAAACGCCCGCAAGCGCCATTGCAATTCCGCCGATAACTAAACCTTCAAACACGGTGCGTACGGCTTCTTCTTCGCGCTTTAACAGCCCTTTTGCGTTATCCACGCAACGCTTTAACGCGTCGCGTATAAGTTTAGCAATTTTTTCACAATAATATTCGCCCGTAATTTCGTGGGCAATGCGCCACTCTGCAATACTGACGTATTTTGCAAGCATATCGCCAAGCCCTGCTTGAAGGGTGCGCAAAGGCGCGTTCTTTAAGATGTCAACGTCGCCTATAATAACGTCGGCGCATTTACTGGGTAACGAAACTTTTAAGCCGTCCATAGCCATTGAGGACGTAGCCGACGCGTAGCCGTCCATTGACGGCGCAGTCCCGACAATGAAATAAGGTGTTTTAGCCGTGCCTGCTAAAATTTTACCCACGTCGTTAATTACGCCAGAGCCTACCGCAATAACTAAATCGCAAGACTTATCAAAATGCATAACCGCGCTACCGACAGCCAACTCGTCGGGTTCTAACGCGCGCTCGTTAAAAACGAAATAAGAACGGGGGATATTTTCACTATCTAAAATTTCTAAAACGCGTTTACCAGCAACTTCAAAAGTATTTAAATCGGCTAAAACGAACGCTCTTTTTGCGCCGTATTCTTTTACTAAATCGGGGATAAGTGAAAGCGCGTCTTTTTGGACGACGATTTTAGGGATTTCAATTAGATGACTTTTTCCGCACTCGCATTTTTCGTTGGTAATTTTTTTAATAATCTTTTCAATTTCCATAGTTAAATTAATATCTCCCATTTCGTTAGCAATATTATAAAAAATGCGCTTAAACTTGTCAATTTTTTCTTTACAAAAAAACCGCCTTTCGGCGATTTTAATGTATTATTTAACATTTTATCATTTTTTTGTGTAATAATCGTACAAGGCTTCGGTAGCGAAGTGCATTTTGGTAAGATAATTTTTCGCCGTCTTTAAGTACATAAAATAAGTGTTTTTATCGGTTGCAATATCAAACGCGTCGCCACGCCCTAAAAAGTCGTATTCAACGTGTACCGAATACATTGATTGAACGGGTTTATTGATTACAACCTGTTCGCCGTCGATTACGCCCGTTATGGTGAACCCGTTTTGGTCGTGAACGACTTTTCCGTGCCCGACTTCAATGCACTTTACCTTGTTGTTATAATAGTCCTCAATCCTAATTTCATCTTCAAAGCGGTAAGTGCCAGCCTTAACTTCCTTTTCCACTTCGGCGCGTTCCCACCTATACCAGTCGGGTATATGTGAAAAACCTTTATCCGTGTTTACGCCGTGTAATCTTGATAAGGTATCCATTTCCCACTTTGAACCGCACGCGTTACACCAAATATGGATACCTGCGCTATCCGTTTCAAACTCTTTACCGCAAACGGGGCATTTATAAAGAATTTTATGCAAACCTTTGGCGCGCTCTTTACACTTTATGTGGTAGCCCTTTTCAACCTGCCATTTATACTCGTCTTTAACGAACGCCTTTTCAATGCGCTCTTGAATTTCTTCTGCGGAAAGCGCATCTATTTCTTCCTTTGAACAAAGTTGATAAATGTGCGCTTCTTGTCGAATTTTCCTATACGGATGCTTGCACCATTGCGGTGAATTAATAAAGTTCCCGTTCGCCATACACATAACCAGCGGAACGCCCAAAACTTTACAAAGTTTACCCAGCGCGCCGTCAAGCCTTTCGTTAATACCTGCAAACGAAAACCGCGCTTCGGGGTAGATGGTGCAAGTATGTTTTAACTTTTTAATATAATACATTATGTGTTTAGCGGTAACTATATCGTGGGTGAACTTTCTTTTAGGCATACCGCCGATACCACCCATTAAAAAGTTACTGCGTCTAAATTCTTCAACCGACATAACCCATCCGGTAGTACGGGGCATAATACCCGTAACTATTTGCGGAAAGTCCATAAAAGACGCGTGGGTAGATAAAATAAGATAGGGCCCTTTAATTTTCCTTACAGCCTTATCGGTTTTAACGTGTCCGTTATTAAAAAGCATATAAAAGGGCGCGGCGATAAATTCAACGATTTTAAGATACCATCTCGGCTTATTCGGCTTGCGATACATATCAAATCTTTTACCTAATTTCATAACGTTTTCCCTATTAGCAAAATTTATATGCAAATTATACCAAAACAATATAAACCGAATATAAAGAAAAACGCCGTAAATAGGCGTTTTTTATAAATTTTAATTAAATAAACATCTTAATTATTTGATTTTTGTCAAGCGCGCCAACCGCTTTTTGTACGACTTCACCGTTCTTAATATAAATAAGGGTGGGTATTGCTTCAACTTTATAGCGGATAGCAAGTTCCATATTTTCGTCAACGTTAACTTTGCAAACTTTAACTTTGCCCGCGTATTCTTTTGCAAGCGCTTCGATTGTTGGCGCAAGCATCATACACGGTCCGCACCAAGTCGCCCAAAAATCAACTAAAACAGGGATATCCGACTTAATAACTTCTTGTTCAAAATTTTCTTTGGTAATAATAACTTCCATTTATATTCTCCTATATTAATTTATATTTATTAAACGGTTTAGAAACGAGTTAGGCTAGGCTCGAAAAGTGTTTGGGGTGAAATTGACCGTCTGGTCATTGAAGTCCAAACGCTTTTCAGAAACGACGCATAACGAAGTTTATAAACCCTTATTTATTTATGTTTATAATAAAGCAAACAATGACAATACCCTTCAAAATCAGGGTCGGCAATTTGCTTTTTAAATTCTTCACACATACACTTATATTCTTCGGTACGCGCAAGACGGCAAGGGCAATAACCGCCCGTGCGCTTTAAGCCTTCTTTAATAGTTTTTACAATTTCTGCATTTTCATTTAAAGTAATTTTCATATTTTTTCTCCTTAACCTATTAAAACGTCAAACGCAAGCATTAAGCAAAACCCAAAAAGTAGCGCGTATGTTGCACCGCGCTGGCTTCCGTGCGCGTGCGTTTCGGGTATCATTTCGTCGCTGATAACGTAAAGCATCGTTCCACCTGCAAACGCAAGGGCATAGGGCAAAATTACTGATGCAATACTTACGGCAAAATAACCTATAAGCGTACCGACCACTTCCACAAGTCCCGTAATCATTGCGTATATAAAAGTGCGCTTTTTAGAAAGCCCTGCGGCGAGCATAGGCGCAATTATAACCATACCTTCGGGAATATTTTGAAGCGCGATACCGCCTGCAATTACAAGCGCTTCGGCGGTGTTACCAGAGCCAAAGCCTACGCCTGCTGCGATACCTTCGGGCAAATTATGTATAGCAATCGCCATAACGAAA
>JAFVTK010000024.1 GCA_017503265.1 Clostridia bacterium
CGCCACCCAAAACTCTTTGACAAGACGCAGCCTGTTCACGCGCAGAGCCGTCGCCAGGTTTAATAGAACATACTACGCTACCGTAGGTCGTTTTACTCTCGTCAAAGCCGAGTTCAGTAGGATAACCGCCGTCGCGTACGGCTTTTGCTCTGCCGACGTATTCGGGATCTTTTCTTGAAAGCGCAAATTCAGCAAGTTTTAAGGGGTTAGAACGATAAGACGACGTTTCACCCGACGGAATAAGTTCGTCAGTAGTCGTAACAGCGTCGTTGAGAACGGAAACGACCTTTAACAAAAGATTATCTTTAAGCGCTTCCATTTTGGGCCAGTCGGCAATGTTTGGTCCGTAAACTAAGTTTTCTTTTTCGTTACCAGCGCCAACGGCGTTAAACACCCTTGCTTTATAAATCTTGGTATCAAAACGATATTTTTTAATCTTGTTAGAGTATTCCATATCCATAGCCGAAGTTATCGCGCCACCGTTTTTAGCAGTTGCCGCAATACTTCTAGCATCCATAAGCGCTACTGCCGAAAGTTGACCGTTGGCAGGTTTACTGCCCTCACGGCTTTCAAAGTTACGCGTAGTATGGCGGATAGAAAGCCCGTTGTTTTGCGGAACGTCGCCCGCACCGAAACACGGTCCACAGAACGCGGTTTTAATTACCGCGCCGTTATCCATAAGCCTACCTATATATCCGCCGTCAACAAGCCCTTTGTAAACGGGTTGACTGGACGGGTAAACGTCCAACGTAAAATCGTTATTATCAATAGGCGTGTCGCCTAAAATTTCAGCGGCTTCGGCAATATTTTCATACATACCGCCTGCACAGCCTGCGATTACGCCTTGTTCAACGTAAACTTTTCCGTCTTTAATCTTATCGGTAAGTTTAAATTCGCCTTTACCTGCCGGCAATAATTTTGCGCCCGCTTCTTCGGCTTCTTTCAAAAGTTCGTAAGGACGAGATAAAAAGTCCTTAATAGTATACGCGTTAGACGGGTGGAAAGGAAGCGCTATCATAGGCTCTACCTTGGAAAGGTCAATCACGACACCGCGGTCGTAATACGCGCCTTCTTCGGGTTTTAATTCTTTATAAGCCGCCGCCCTTTCGTGTTGCTCGTAATATTTTCTGGTTTTTTCGTCGGTTACCCAAATAGAAGATAAACAGGTAGTTTCGGTAGTCATAACGTCAATACCGTTTCTAAAATCCATAGAAAGTGTTTTTATGCCGTTGCCGACGAATTCTAATATTCTGTTTTTAACGAAACCGTTCTTAAAGGTAGCCTTAACTAGCGCAAGCGCCACGTCGTGCGGACCAACGCCCTTTCTCAATCTACCTTTTAAGTTTACGGCAACGATTTCAGGCATATCTAAATCGTAAGTTCTGCCGAGCAACTGTTTAACGAGTTCAGGTCCGCCTTCACCCACCGCCATAGTGCCGAGCGCGCCGTAACGAGTATGACTGTCAGAGCCCAAAATCATTGCTCCGCCAGCCGCGCGCATTTCACGCATATATTGATGTATAACGGCAAGGTGCGGGGGCACGAACGCGCCACCGTATTTTTTTGCCGCCGACAAACCGAAAACGTGATCGTCTTCGTTAATAGTTCCACCGACTGCACAAAGCGAGTTGTGGCAGTTAGTTAAAGTATAAGGAATAGGGAATTTTTCTAAACCACTTGCCTTTGCCGTTTGAATAATCCCGACGTAAGTAATATCGTGCGAAGTAATTTCATCAAACTTAACGTTGAGTTTGCCTTCATTTTCGGAAACGTTATGCGCCGCCAAGATTTTATAAGACATAGTGCCTTTTTTAGCAACTTCGTCTTTCGTTTTTGCCCTAATTAATTTACCGTCTTTGAAATAAACGCCTTTTTCGATAAGTTTAACCATAAAAATCTCCAAGTAAAATTAAGTAAAAATATTATACAATATCACAAAAAATTTAGCAAGCAATCTAAAACACTTTAAAACTCCAAAAAAATTTAAAATTCCCCCTTGTTTTTTGCCGTGTTTTATAGTACAATAATTAGTAAGGAGATAATTATGAAAAGTTTTAAGTTCCGTTACTCTAATACCGTTTGGATTTTGCTTGCGCTCGTACTCGTTTTGTCGCTTGCAGGACTAATATGGAATATCTTCAACCTTATCGAATTTTTGCCAACGGGATCTTACAAAGTTGGTACTTATTCGCTTATAGTTGCGCTTACCGCCATACTCACTCTTTTGGTAATAAGCGTTATGGTTTACGGAAGATATATAATTAAAGACGGAAAACTTTATTCTTACTTTGGCTTTATAAGAAGTAAGATGGAAATAAACGATATTATATGCCTAACGCACTTTAAGAAAAGTGATAAACTAGTTGCATATTTTAAGGACGAAACTTATACGGTAATAGTAATTTTCCCCGAGTTTTACGAAGAATTTATCTCGACCGTAAGAAAAGTTAATCCGTCAATATTATACGACGCAAAAATTGACGGAGAAGACACGCCTGAATAAATTTAAAAAAACTACTATCAATGCGTTGACATTATAAAAAAATAGTTGTAATATAAAACAAAAGAATAAAGTCCGGTAGGTAAGGCTACCATAGGGATACGGACTGCTGCCGCGAAGTAGTGGAGACACTATAAGATGGTTGAACAAACCACGTCGAAAACAAGGCGTGATTTAACGTAGTTTCATTGCCCTACGGTGCTAAAACTTGTATGGTTGCCCGCTTTTGTAAAGCGGTGTATTTGCTTTGACCTGCCGTTTTAAAACTGCGGGTTTTTTTATTGCCCGAAAGGAGCGCGCAATGACCGAAGAATTACAAGTCGTATACGAAAAATTAAGTTTTTGCTTTGAAACGCGTAAATTTGCAGATCTGCGTATTATTTTGCTCGATATGGAGCCTGCCGACATAGCCAAATTTATGGAAGACAATTTAGAAGAAAAAGAACAACTTATGTTTTTCCGATTGCTTCCCAAGGAACTTGCCAGCGACGTTTTCGTTGAACTTGACACGGATATGCAAGAATTTCTTATTAAAGCGTTTACCGACAAGGAACTTAAAGAAGTTATAGACGATATGTTTCTTGACGACACGGTAGACGTTATTGAAGAAATGCCAGCAAACGTGGTAAAGCGAATTTTAAAAAACTCTGACCCAGAAAACCGCAAGCAAATAAACGAACTACTTGAATATCCTTTGGATTCCGCAGGTTCGATAATGACTACCGAATACGTTTCGCTATCTGCTAGTTTTACGGTTGAAGACGCTTTTGACCGCATAAGGCGCACGGGCGTAAACAAAGAAACGGTTTATACCTGTTACGTTACCGACCGCAGAAAAAAACTTATCGGTGCAGTATCCGTTCGCGATATGTTGCTCTCTGAAAAAAGCGAACTTATCGCGCACATTATGGATACGAACGTTATAACTGCCGAAACGTTAGAAGACAAAGAACAAGTTGCGCTAAAATTCTCTAAATACGACTGTCTTGCCCTACCCGTCATAGATAAAGAAGGTTGCTTGGTTGGTATCGTAACCGTTGACGACGCAGTCGACGTTATTCAGGAAGAAGCGACCGAAGATATTCAAAAAATGGCGGCTATTTTGCCAAACGAAAAACCTTACCTTAAACAATCGGTTTTAAGCATTTGGAAAGCGCGCGTTCCTTGGCTGTTGCTTTTGATGATTTCAGCAACGTTCACGAGTATGATACTTTCTAACTACGAAAAAAGTCTTTCCGCCGTGCTTTACGCCTTCGTACCTATGCTTATGGGTACGGCAGGAAACGCAGGTAATCAATCGTCTGCAACCGTTATCCGCGCGTTAGCGCTCGGCGAAGTAGAGTTTAAAGACGCGTTTAAGGTTATATTAAAAGAACTTTTTGCAGCGTTTATTTTGGGCTTAACCGTGTCCGCAGTATGCTTTATAAAGTTATATTTTATCGACAGTTTGTATAACGACGTTACACTATCCGTTGCGCTAGTCGTTTCGGGGGTACTGCTTATAACCATAATGATGGCAAAACTCGTCGGATGCGTTCTTCCGCTTATTGCTAAAAAATGCAAACTCGACCCCGCCGTCGTAGCAAGTCCTTTTATGACCACTATCGTAGACGTATTGTCTTTAATAATTTACTGCTCGGTAGCAATAACCTTGCTTTCTTAAAAGTTAAATCATTATATAAAAATAGCACACCTAATAGTAAAATAAGGTGTGCTGTTTTTTATTATTCAATATCGACAAAACGTTTATCTTTATTTATTTGCCACTTGTTTTTCTAACAATGCTTTAATGTCTTTAAGCAAGTCTTCGGTCGTGGGGTTTGCAAGGCGTTCTGCCGCTGCTTTTTCGTCGGCAATTCTCTTTTCTTCTTCCGCCGCCGCAGCCGCTTTTGCTTCTTTTTCCGCAAAGTATGCTTTTACAGCATTTTTATCCTTAATATTTACGCCTGCTTGTTTAAGTTCTTTTCTTTCCGCCTTATTAAGATAAGCGTCTTCAAAGTTCTTTTTAAACTTTTCGTTGTTTTCTTTCATACCGTTTATAATTTTAACGATAGAGAAAAGCACGAACGCAATAATAAGGAAGTTGATAATTGCGTTAATTAGCGAACCCCAGTCAATATAGATGGATTTTGCAAGGTCTACGGTGGTAACGCCAGTAGTCGTGTCGGTAACTTCAACCTTTTTAAGGTAGGTCAAAATGCCGTCGAGCGAATTACTGCCGAATATTAGCGCAAGTATCCAGTTGATTATGGGTTTTAATACGAAATTACCCATACCGTTTACGATTGCGGTAAACGCACTACCGACGATAACACCGACGGACATGTCGATTACGTTTCCACGGGTTATGAATTTTTTAAATTCACCAAAAAATTTTTTCATAAGTTCTCCTTTCGCCCATACGGACGTTAAAAATTTTATCCTTAAATTGTAAAAATTATACGGGCAATTAAACCCCAAACGCAAGTTTTGAAATTATTGATGCTATCGCTATTACGATAAGATAAAGCGAAAACCATTTATAGTTTGCTTTTTTTATCACTTTAAGCATTGTCTTAATCGCTATATAACCCGTAACAGCAGAAGTTAAAACGCCAAAAAACAAGGGTACGCTTTGAATTTCAACACCTACTTTAACCGCTTTATAGCCTTCAACGAGTGCAGCCCCCACGATCACGGGGATACTCATTAAAAACGCAAAACTTGCATTTTCACTTCTATTTAGTTTTGAAAAGCACCCTGCTGAAATTACAGTTCCGCTTCTAGATAATCCAGGAACGATAGCCACACCTTGCGCTAAACCCATTATCGCCGCGTTTTTTACGCCGAGTGGCAAAGCTATACTATTTTTACTTATTCGCTCGGCTATAAAAAGTTCGGTTGCGGTAAGCAAAAAAGTAGTACCTAGTAAAATTGCCGAAAGCAAATCGCCACGGTAAAACGCACCTTCCACCACGTCGCCAAGTAAAAATCCCGTCAAAACGGCAGGCACGGTCGATAATATCAACAATAAAAGTTTGTCGTGCGGTTTTTTGAATAATTCGATTATATTTTTATAAAATACTATTAAAACGGGGATAAGCGTTCCGACGTGCAACATTACGTCAAAAAATAATCCGCCTTCGCTAACTTTAAGCCATCTTTGCATTAGTATCAAGTGTCCGCTTGACGATACGGGTAAGAATTCACAAAACCCTTGTACCGCGCCGAGAACGATTGCTTGCCAGATTTCCAAAGTTACGCTTCTTTCCCCCCGCTTATCATTTTAATAAATTCTTTAACGGCAAAAATCACGTTACCGTCTTTCGGGAGTGCAAGACCTATTGCGCGCGCAGGTAAGGCAGGGTTCGTTTTTATTTCTTTTAAACTTCCTTCTTCAAGTTCGTGCTTAACGAATTCGCGCGGAATACACGCAATACCTATACCGTTTTTAGCAAGTTCGGTCATAAGTTCTAAACTTGCAAGTTCAATTTCTGGGTGTAAATGCACGCCTTGCGAGTGCGCAAAACTAACTATCGCTTGCCTTGTCGCCGTGGAAAGTTCAAGCATTAGTAGTGGATAATCCTGTAAACGTTTAAGGTCAACCACTTCGCCAAACAGTTCGGAAAATTTTTCGTTTGCAACGAAAGTATCGTGCAGTTGCATTACCGTATTTGACAAATTTATATCGCTGTCGTCAATGGGCAAATTTACAAAACCTATATCGCCCTTGTTGTTTTTAAGTAGTTCTATCGTTTCGTTAGACGTGCCGTTTTGAAGTATCAAATTCACGTCAGGATATTTTTCGTGATATTCTTTTATGTAAGGCAATAAAAAGTGCGTAGCAACCGTGTCGGACGCGCAAATCCTTACTATTCCCGTAGCCGTGTCTTTAAGTTCTGCGTACTTACTTTCAGCGTCGTCGAACAGTTTAAGCGCTTGTTCTACCGTGGAAAAAATTTGTTTTCCGCCCGTGTCGGAAAGTTCCATACCCTTGTGCGTGCGATTAAAAAGTTTACCGCCTAGTTGGGTTTCAAGTTGCTTTATCGCCTGCGAAACGGCAGGTTGTGAGATATAAAGTTCTTCTGCAGCTTTTGTTAAACTTCCGCATTTAGCAACCGTGTAAAACACTCTATAAAGTTCAAGGTTTACCATACTTTCCTCCTGTTAACGATAGATAATAAATAAAAAAGAATAAAGAATAAATAATAAAATACGTTGCTAATTATACATAAGGGTTAGAAACGAGCAGTTCAAGGCTCGCGAAGCGTTTTGGGTGAAATAAACCTTTATTTTCCTGCCCATATCAATAAGGGGTTAGAAACGAGTTAGGCTAGGCTCGAAAAGTGTTTGGGGTAAATTGACCGTCTGGTCTCTCTCCCAAGTTAATAAGGGGTTAGAAACGAGCAGTTCAAGGCTCGCGAAGCGTTTTGGGTGAGATAAACCTTTTTGGTTATCGAAGTCAAAACGCAAAGCAGTAACGCAGAAATGCGAAGTTTATAAGCCCTTATTTGCCAACACAAAATTTTGAAAATATATTATTAATTATATCTTCCGTTGC
>JAFVTK010000025.1 GCA_017503265.1 Clostridia bacterium
AGAAGAATATTTACTCGGTTTTATGGCGTATCATTACGACAGCGAACTGTCGGATTGTTGGTCGCGCGCTAAAAAGGATATTGACGCGGATTTGCGAAGACGTATTTTATCGCAATACGTTCACGATAAGGTTGCGTATCTAAACGTATCGACAAGCCAAGCGGACGTAACTTATAAATACGTTATGTTGCCCGTCTACGTTGGCAATTACAATTTTAAGAGCAAACTTTACAACTTTTTCGTTAACGGAAGTACGGGTAAGGTTTGGGGCAAAACGCCTAAATCTCCGCTAAAAATCACTATTGCCGCTATTTTGGGCGTAGCAGTCGTTACTCTGTTAATTTTGCTGTTAGGTGGTAATATTTAAATGTGGAAATTATCAAGGAACGGAAAATCCGCTCCTTGATTTTGATTTTAATTACAAGTTAAAAGGCGATAAAAAACGAAAAACAAGAAAAAATTTAAAAAAATACCGATATTTTCCAAACAAAATAAGAATTTTTATTGACCAAACGCAGTTAATGTTGTATAATTTTTAGGATAGGCTTGTTATAATAACGCGGAAAGTATGCATTTCCGCATCGGAGGCAAAGATGGGTAAAGGTAAATCAATCACTTTATTGTCGATTTTGAGCGTAATCGTGGCGTTCGTGCTTGTGATGACGTTCGTTCGTTTTCCCGTGGGAATTAAAAACTATAATTCCCTTTTGGGTGCAGTAGAGTTGGATTACGATTTGGCAGGAGGCACGGCGTATACTCTTACGCTTGCTGATGATAACGAAGAGGAAGTTGAAGATATTAACCAAGTTATAGACACTTTGGAATATAGACTTGGCGAATTAGGCTACGGCGCTTTTTCGGTTAAGGCGATTAAGAGCATGGATGAAGGCTCGGTAGATTACGAAATCAGAATTGAAACTAAAACTACTGAAACTTTATCTTCGGATATTGCAGTTGTTGCTGCTTACGGCGAACTTAAATTTTTCGGCGGTACGTCAACCGATTCGTTTACGGAAATTTTGACGGACGTTAAAGTAGTTGACAACGCAAAGTATAAGGGTGAAGTAACCACGGGTAATTACGAAATTGATATCGAGTTTACTAAAAACGGTTACGATAAACTTAGGGAAGCGATTGCCGATAATTCAACTTATTACTTGAAGATAACGCTCGGTGAAAAAGAAGACGGTACTGAAAACGTTTTGTTCCAAGACGATATTGCGGATACTACGGCATATTTTAAGAATCACGTAATGGCGTTATATAGTCCTTCAGAATCTACGGCAAGACAAATGGCGCTTCAAATGAACAGCGGTGGCTTGGCTTATAAGTATGACGTTGATAGTGGGGTGGAAGTTTCTTCACCTTACGGCGAAGACGTTGCAACCAAGTGCGCGGTGGCAATAATTACTCTTGCGGTTGTAATTATGGCGGTTATGATAATCGTTTATAAAGGCTTTGGCTTAATTACTGCGCTTTCTAGTTTGTTGTTCATACTTGGCGAAGGCTGGTTGCTTATCGGCGTTCCTGGTATCGTGCTCAATATGGGTGGCGTAATTGGTATTTTGGCAGCGACGGTATTAAACGCAATCGGTATGGTTGTTCTTGCAAAACGCGTTAAAGAAGAATTTGTTAATAGCGAAAAGACGGTTAAGGCTGCCGTTAATAAAGGTTTTAAGGCGGCGTTAGTACCGACCATTAACTTAAACGTCGTATCTATCATATTCGCGCTTGCAATCTTCTCATTGACCAAAGGCGTTGTTAGATGTTTTGCTATAACTTTCGGTATCGGTGCGGCGGTTGCGGCTATATCTACTTTGGTGTTTACCAGAATGTATAGCTCGCTTATTCTTCCGCTTGCAAAAGATAAAGAAAAATTTCTCGGGTTTAAGCGCGAAAGCGCAAAAGGCGTAGAAGTTGAGGAGGCTGAATAATATGAACGCACTTAATAAGAAATATAAATTGTTTATTGTAATCAGTCTTGTTCTTTTAGTCGTCGGTATGACGATATTCGGGATTTTCGGATTTAACCAAGCAATAGATTTCAAGAAAGGTTACGAAGTCCGCGTTAGTATTGATAACAACGTAGGTAACGCAAAATCTGTTTTAGAAGATGCAACTGAAAGTTATTTTGATGCAAAAGGTATCGTTTCCGCAGAATACGCTTTTCAAAAGATGGACGACGGGAAAACGCTCGTTTATAAATTTAGAGAAAAAATCAGCGCAACTGAAAGCGATATTGAAACTTACGTTCAAAATAAACTTGATACTGACGTTAAAAATAACGGTGTTGCAGTAGGGGCTGGGGTTGTTGAAGTAGACGCTTTTTACGGTGAAGTACTTGGCAACGATTATTTTGAAGTAGGCTGGCTACTTTTAGCGTTGGGTATAGGCGTAGTAATTACTTACGTTTATGCGTTGATAATGGAAAAACTTTCGGGCGCAACGGCAACTGTTGGCGCGTCGTTACTTGCAAGTTTGTTATTCGTTGCGGTTATGGGTATAACTAGAATACCTGCTTATCCTTTCGTAGGGTACGGAATTGCACTTGCTGCGGTTTTAGCGGCTGCGCTTTCAATCGCAACGGTTGGTAGATGCAAAGAAGAACTTAAAAATTCTGCTTCTGCAAAACTTAACACTTGGCAAATTGCAGATAAGGTTATGAAGTACGAAGGCAAAAAATATTTGTTTACCGTTGTTGCGGTATTGATTGCGGCGGTTGCGCTTGTAGCGTTTATCGTTCCTTATCTAATTATCGCTGCTGGGCAAATGGCTATTGCCGGCTTGTGCGCTTGTTTTGCGGCTTACTTTGGCGCTCCTTTGGTTTGGGCGGCAATTAAAGGTAGCAAAAAGAAAAAGGCTTAAACCGAATTTGACGCGGTATAAGTTTACTTGCTAAAAATTAAGGCGGAATAATTTTCCGCCTTATTCAGTTTATTAGGGATTTTTGCTTTTATGAAAATTGTTTACGGTCAAAACTTAACGGAAAGGGAAACGTGCTTAATCAGCAACGTTGCCAACGAGTGTGGTATTCTTTTTGATACCACGCGCCTTTTGTTTTACCGTGGAATAGATACGGTGGAAAAAGCGAAAAAGTTTTTGTTGCCTGGTAAAGATGGTTTTCACGATCCTTTATTGCTTCGCGATATGTCAAAAGCGGTTGAAAGGATTAAAAAAGCAAAAGTTTTTAATGAAAGAGTGTTAATTTTCGGCGATTACGACGCGGACGGAATTTGCGCAACCACCGTATTATATAATTGCTTAAAAGATTACGGCATTAAAGCGCGTAAATTTATACCCGAACGCGAAGAAGGGTACGGCTTAAATTTAGATACCGTAAACACCTTAAACGCGCAACAAAAAATAGACCTTTTAATTACTGTTGACTGTGGGATTAGCGATAAAGTTAAGATTGAACAACTTAAAAATTTAGGCGTTGACGTTATCGTAACAGACCACCACGAACCGCCCGAAGATTTACCTGATTGTATAAAAATTAATCCTAAAATAGAAGGGCAAGACTACCCGTTTACCGAACTTTGTGGTGCTGGCGTTGCTTATAAATTAGGTAGTGCGTTAATAGGTGAAAAAGCGGATGAATATCTAGACTTCGTTGCGCTTGCAACCGTTGCCGACAGTATGGATTTGGTCGGTGAAAATAGGGATTTAGTAACCGAAGGTCTTAAACTTTTCAACGAAAAAAACACTTTACGTCTACCGTTTAGACATCTTTTGGGCGACACTTCTAAACAGGTGAGCGCGCAAACGCTTGCTTATACCATTGCTCCGCGTGTAAACGCAGGGGGTAGAATGGGGGATTCACGTTCAGCGCTAGATTTGTTTACCGAAAAAGACCCGAATAGAGTGTTTGATTTAGCGGTAAAGTTGTGTGAATACAACGTTCAACGTCAAGCCGAGTGCGATAGGATTTACCGTGAAGCAAAACAAAAAATTACCGACGGAAAAATGGAAGACGACGGCGTAATAATGGTTGCCGATGAAAACTGGCGCACAGGGTTTATAGGTATCGTTGCGGCAAAGTTGGTCGAAGAATATAGTCGTCCCGTAATAGTTTTTGCTGGACACGAAGATTATTTTAAAGGTTCGGCAAGGAGCGTTGACGGATTTAATATTCACGACGCTATAACGTCGGCAAAAGATTTGCTTATTGCGTTTGGCGGACACTCGCAAGCGGCAGGGGTTTCAGTAAGTAAAGAAAATTTTGATGCCCTTAAAAAAGCCTTATCTAATTACGCCGACGGTTTAGGTTTAGAGTTTGACGGTGAACAAAAAGTTGTTGCCGAGTGGGAAGTTGACCAGCCGTTTTCTCTGCGTTTTGCGCACGAACTCGAAGCGTTAGAGCCGTTTGGTGTGGGAAATCGCCGTCCGTTATTCGTGTTAAATACAGGGGCGGTAGATTCGTTGCCGTTAAAGTTAGGCTCTCCGCACTACTCGTTTAAGACGGACACGCTTGAAATACTTGACTTTAACGGTGAAAAGAACGTATTGCCGTTATCGCTACCGATAAATAAAAAGGTCGTTTTTGAACTCAATCTTTCTACATTTAAGAATAAAGAATATATTAAAGGCTACGCTCGTTACGTTTGCCCTGAATACGGGGATTTTAAGGCGCTTTCGCCGTATATATTCCGCAATCAGTTATTCGGTTTAACGCTTGACGGTATGGAAGAAACGCCTGCCGAGTGTGTTGGTATATCGGTTAAAAACGTGCGCGGTGCGCTTTACGTTTTATCCGACCCCGAAAACTTAAAATATTATCCAGAACTTAAAGGACTGCCCGTATCGCTGTTTACGCCCGTACGCGGTAGGGGTGAAATAGTCGTTTCGCCAAGTTTTATTCCGCCCACTTGCAGAAAAGTCGTTTATTTAGATAAACCTATGCAATATCATAAGACGGTTGCAAAAATTGAAACGTTTTCAGCGCGCTGTGGCTATAAAACTATTGACAAATTAAGCACCGATAGAAGTGATTTTACGCGTATTTATACGGTATTAGTGGGGCTTTCGGGCAAGAAATTTAAAAATACGGTAGACTTTTGCTGTAAGTATATCGTGGACGAAAATTTGTATCAAGCGATATTCGTAGTTGAAGTATTTTTAGAACTTGGAATATTTTCAGTTAAAAACGGAACGTTCGTATTTAATCAAAAAGTTAAAAACGCGTTGACAAATTCCAAAGTATATAGTAAAATTTATACGTTAAAGGTATAATATGATAGAAATTTTAACACGCTTGGAAAACACCTATAACGGAAAAGATTACGCGATGCTTAAACGTGCGTACGATTTTGCAAGAAAAGCACACGTTAATCAAAAGCGCGCTTCGGGGGAAGAGTATTTTATTCACCCCTGTACAGTCGCGGGCATTTTGATTGATTTAGGGCTTGATGCGGCTACCGTTGCCGCGGCGTTTTTGCACGACGTTATAGAAGATACGCCCGTTTCCGAAGGGGATATAAAAAAGGAATTCGGCGACGAAGTTTTAGAACTCGTCGTGGGCGTTACTAAACTTGAAAAAATACAGTTCCATTCAAAAGAAGAAGAGCAAGCCGAAAATTTTAGAAAAATTTTCGTTGCGATGGCAAAAGATATAAGGGTTATTATCATTAAACTTGCCGACCGCTTGCACAATATGCGTTCGCTTAACTTTTTATCGGTTGAACGTCAACAACGTATGGCGCGCGAAACTTTGGAAGTTTACGCACCGCTTGCTCATAGGCTTGGTATTTCGCAAATCAAGTGCGAATTAGAAGATTTGTGTTTAAAATATTTAGAGCCGGAATTTTACGAATATTTGTCAACCAACATTGATGAACGCTTAAAAGAAAACGTTGAATTAGTCGATCACGTCGTTGAAGAAGTTAAAGGCATTTTAAGTGAATCGGGCGTAAGTGGCGAAGTTTACGGCAGAAAAAAACACTTGTACAGTATTTACAGGAAGATGAAAGAGCGCAATAAAACGCTCGACCAAATTTACGATTTGGTGGCTATAAGAATTATAGTAAATACCGTTGACGAGTGTTACGAAGTTTTTGGTAAAATTCACCACAAGTGGAAACCCGTTCCAGGGCGCATAAAGGATTATATTGCAACGCCAAAGCCTAATATGTACCGTTCGCTTCACACTACGGTAGTAACCAACTACGGCAAAGTGTTTGAAATACAAATCCGTACTTACGAAATGAACCACGCTGCCGAATACGGTATCGCGGCGCATTGGAAATATAAAGAAAAGAAAAAAATAGCAGACGACCTTGACACGCGCTTAACTTGGATAAGAGAAGTTATGGAGTGGCAGGGCGGTCTTAAAGATAGTAAGGAATTTTTGAATTCCTTAAAGGGCGATATTTACAGTTCAGAAGTCTTGGTGTTTACGCCAAAGGGCGACGTTATAAGTTTACCAAAGGACGCAACACCGCTAGACTTTGCTTATAATATTCACTCGGCAGTCGGCAACAAATGCGTAGGTGCAAAAGTAAACTCAAAAATGGTACCGCTCAACACCGTTTTGCAGGTCGGCGACGTAGTTGATATAATAACTTCGCAAAGTTCAAAAGGTCCGTCTTGGGACTGGCTTAAAATCGTTAAAAGCCCTAGCGCGCGCGTAAAGATTAAACAGTTCTTTAAGCGTGAGATGAAGGAAGAAAACGTCAAGACGGGTAAAATTATGCTTGACGCGGAAGCAAAGCACCGCGGATTTACTTTAAGCGAACTTTTGACCGACGACGCTTTCTTGCACATTGCTACGCGTATGTCCTTTAACGGACAGGACGAGATGTTTGCGTCTATCGGATACGGCGCAGTTTCAGTTAATCAGGTCATAGTTAAATTAATTGATTATCATAGAAAAAGTCAACCCCAACAAGAAATTACGAAGTTCTTTAAGACTAACAAAAAGAGCGGTAGTAGTGTAAAAGTTAAGGGTATGGCGGGGCTTTTAGTAAGGTTTGCAGGGTGCTGTAATCCCGTCCCTGGCGACGACATAGTCGGCTTTATTTCGCGCGGACACGGCGTAACCGTGCATAGGCGCGACTGTCCTAACTTAAAGCAGGCTGACGACGATAGATTAATCGAAGTTTCGTGGACCGACCAAACCGATAGCGTTTATAACGCAGGTATAAAAGTAGTCGGCAACACGCAAACGGAAATTTTAACCGTAGTAGCGGCTGCCGTTGCGCAGTTTAAGTTGGAAATAGTTTCAACTAACGGTAGAACCGACGTTAAAAGCAATCAGGCTACGGTGGATTTTCATATAAGATTAAACAGTAAAGAAGAACTTAATAATCTTATCAACAAATTACGCCAAGACCCCAAAATTACAGACGTATTTAGGACGGCTAACTAATGAAACTTTATCACTTAATTACAGGGCCACTCCGCGTTAACGCATATTTTTTAGTTAACGATAACGGCGAAGCGGTTGCAATCGACGGCGGGGAAAATTATAAAAAAGTTAAACAAGCGGAAGAAGTTTACGGCTTTAAAGTTAAAGCGTTGCTTTTAACGCACGCCCATTTTGACCACGCTGGTTGCGCTAAAAAATTACAAGACGACGGTGCAAAAGTATATATCAGTAAGTTGGACGCGCCTAAACTTTTAAACGACGGCAATTTGAGTGGCGATTTTGGGCGTAAGTTTGATTACTTAACCGCAGACGTTACCGTTTCCGACGGCGACGTTATAGATGAGTGTGGGTTAAAGATTAAAGTAATTGCAACGCCAGGGCATACCGACGGCTCTATATGCTTTTTAATAGACAATATGCTCTTTACAGGCGACACGCTTTTTTGGGAATCGGTTGGCCGTACGGATTTCCCTACGGGCGATAGGGACGCATTAGTCCGCTCTGTGAAAAAACTGTTTGCAATTCCCGGCGAATACTCGGTTTATCCAGGGCACGAAGATTTTACAACTCTTTCGCACGAAAGACAATTTAACAGATTCGTAGATTATGATTGATACTAACTTACCTAATTTAGAGAGCGAATTAATGGAAGTCGTTAACCTTTTTGACGGTGGCGACGCTCTCAATATAAAACACCGCTTTTCAGAGAGTGAAAACAAATTCGTAAACACCGTTACCGTAAACGGAAAGGTTTACGCGTACGGCAATTTGGTTTTAAATATCAGCGGTGAAATAGAGAAAAAGCGGTTGCTTAAAAGGTACGCTAAACTTTCTCTTTATAAAGGGCTTTCAAAGTTTTTTGGTATTGAATTACCTTGGGGCGCGCTTACGGGGATAAGACCGACTAAACTTGCTTATCAGCAAGCGGAAAAAGGCGAAGATTTTACCGAGTTTTTTACTGACGTTATGAAAGTAAGCGCAGAAAAGACCGCGCTCGTTAAATCTATTTTAGACACTCAAAAGGGGATATACGAGAAAAACGATTTAAATACTGATTTTTTTGTATTCGTTCCTTTTTGCCCGTCTAGATGCAAATATTGTTCGTTTATTAGCGCTGATATTAAGAGTGCTGAAAAGCACGTCGACGCGTACGTTGATACGCTTGTAGATGAAATTAATCACGCAAAACAATTCGTAAAAAATTTGCGCAGTATATATATAGGCGGTGGCACGCCCGTTTCACTTTCTGATGAAAGACTTGAAAAAATACTTTGCGCAATGGATAAAATAAATACGGGTGTTGAGTACACCGTAGAAGCAGGGCGACCCGATAGGATTACCGAAAGCAACTTAAAACTATTAAAAGCCCACGGCGTAACGCGCATTTGTATAAATCCACAAACTTTTTCGGACAAGACTTTGACTGCTTTGGGCAGAAAACATACCGCGCAAGACGTTATTGATAAGTATTTAATGGCGAAAGATAAGTTTGACGTAAATATGGATTTAATCGCTGGGCTTGACGGTGAAAGTTTTGAAGATTTCAAAAAAAGCATAGACAAGGCGATAGAACTTTCGCCTGAAAATATAACCGTTCATACGCTTTGTATTAAGCGTGGCTCGTATCTTGCAGAAACCGAAAAAAGACTTTCTGGTGAAGAAGTTGCAAAAATGGTGGATTACGCCGCTGCGGCTCTTAAAGAAGCAGGGTATTCGCCATACTATTTATACCGTCAAAAATATATGGCGGGAAATTTAGAAAACGTCGGCTACACAAAACCTGGTAAGGCGTGCGTGTATAATATTGACGTTATGGAAGAGATTGCGCAAAACGTTTCGTGCGGAGCAAACGCGATAAGTAAGCGCGTATTCTTTGGCGGTGAACGTATAGAGCGCGCAGCGTCGCCGAAAGACGTTGCGACGTACATAAATAAGATTGAAGAAATCAAGAGAAAAAAAGAAAAACTTTTTTCTTTGTAATTTGGGAGTTAATATGAAACTTATATCGTTTGCAGTACCGTGCTATAATTCGGCTGCTTATATGGACAAGTGCATTTTATCGCTGTTAAAGGCGGGCGAAGAAGCGGAAATTATAATCGTTAACGACGGTTCAACAAAAGACAATACGGCGGAGATTGCTGACCGTTACGCTTCGGAATACCCAAATATTATAAAGGCTGTTCATAAAGAAAACGGCGGACATGGCGACGCTGTTAATTTTGGACTTAAAAACGCTACGGGTAAATATTTTAAAGTGGTTGACTCTGACGACTGGGTTGACGAAAAAGCGCTTAATGAAATGATGAATTTAATCCGTGGTTTCAGCGAAGAAGAAAGTCCCGACGCGATTATTAGTAATTACGTTTACGAACACGTTGAAGACAACACTCAAAAATTCGTTAACTATCGTAAAGAGTTCCCCGTTGGTAGACTTTTTAATTTTGAAGAAAGTAAACCTTTTGCAGTTGGGAAATTCGTTGCAATGCACAGTTTAACTTATAAAACCGCATTGCTTAAAGATATGAATTTAGAACTGCCCAAACATACTTTTTACGTTGATAATATTTTTATTTGTAAGCCTTTACTTGCGGTTAAAACGTTTTATTATCTAGACGTTGATTTTTATAGATATTTTATCGGTAGGGCGGATCAGTCGGTAAATGAAGAAGTTATTATGAAACGTATCGACCAGCATATAAGGGTAACTAAAATTCTTATTGAAGACTGTGATATTAACGCTATCAGTAAAACTTCACCAAAACTTTATAAATATATATTGTCGCACATTTCTATTTTGATGACGATAAACAGTATTTATCTTATAAAGATAAACACCAAAGAAAGTTTTTCTAAAAAGCGCGAAATGTGGGAAGGTTTGAAAGCAAAAGACCCCATAACTTATAAAAAATGTCGCAGAAAATTCGTTGGTCTTGCAGGGTCGGATAATAAATTCATATGTAAGTTCTGTAAGGCGGTTTACGTTATAGTAAGAAAAATATTCAAATTTAACTAAAATTTGGTTAAAAATAGAGTTAAAACCTTAAAAATAGTTTACAAACGCATTAAATTTTGGTATACTAATTAGGCTTGATACTTTATGCAAGGTTTGGTGGGTTCTCCACCCCTTACTTTGTGTAAAGCGAATTATTCCATAAATTATAGGAGGTTAAAAGAATATGGAAAAGGCAAAAAAGGCAGAAATTATAGCAAAGTTTGGTCGTCATGAAGGCGACACCGGTTCGGCAGAAGTTCAAATCGCACTTCTCACCGAAAGAATCAATCACTTAAACGCGCATCTTTCGATTAATAAGCACGATAATCACAGTAGACGCGGACTTATGAAAATGGTCGGTGAAAGACGTTCTCTTTTGAAGTACTTACAAGAAATCGACATCGAAAGATACAGAAAGATTATCGCGGATTTGGAATTGAGAAAGTAATAGGTCGGGGCGGCATAATTTTTTGTCGCCCGATTTTTCTTTATTAAATTAGGTAAAATTGCGGGGCGCGGGTGCGTTTCCGTTTCAAAAAAATATTAGAGTTGTAATAGGAGAGAACAATGACAGAAACTTTTAGAGAATTTAAAACCACCGTCGGTGGCAGAGAAGTTATAGTAGAAACCGGCAAATATGCTGAACAGACTAACGGCTCTTGCGTCATCAGATGTGGTGAAACAGCAGTTATGGTTAACGTTACCATGGCAGCGTCCCCCCGTGACGGAATGGACTACTTCCCCTTGGGCGTTGACTTTGAAGAAAAGATGTATTCTATCGGCAAAATCCCCGGTGGATTTAAGAAAAGGGAAGGTAGAGCGTCTGATAAGGCTATCCTTACTTCAAGGCTTATCGACAGACCTATTCGTCCGCTTTTCCCCAAAGGACTTTTTAACGACGTAATCGTTATCGCAACCGCTCTTTCGGTTGAACCCGACGTTCAACCCGAACCTTTGGCAATGCTCGGTAGTTCGATTGCAATCAGTATTTCGGATATTCCGTTTGCTGGCCCTACTGGTAGCGTAGTGGTTGGTATGGTTGATGGGGAATACGTTATCAACCCCGACGAAGCACAACGCGCAAAAAGCGTTTTGACGCTTAACCTTGCAGGTACGAAAGACGCTATTATGATGGTTGAAGCAGGCGCTAACGAAATTTCCGACGACGAAATGGTCGGCGCAATCCTTTTTGGACACGAAGAAATCAAAAAACTTTGCGCTTTCCAAGAAGAAATCGTTAAAGAAATCGGCAAACCCAAAAAAGAAATGGAACTCTATCACGTTCCCGAAGAAATCGACGCGGCTGTTAGAGAATACGCTGACAAGATGCTCGACGAAGCGCTTGACACCTTTGACCGTCACGAAAGACAAGAAGGACAAGACAGGGTTGAAAAAGATTGTTTAGAACACTTTGCGGAAATTTTCCCCGATAAAGCAAGGGAAATTAAAGATGCGCTTTATTATATGACCAAAGAAAAAGTTAGGGCAAAAATCACTAACACTGGTATTCGCCCTGACGGCAGAAAACTTGACGAAGTAAGAAAGATTTGGTGTGAAGCAGGCGTTCTTCCCAGAGTACACGGTTCGGGTGTATTTACCAGAGGTATGACGCAAGTTCTTTCAACTTGTACTCTCGGTATGATTTCCGAAGCGCAAAAACTTGAAGGTCTTGACGGTGAAACCACCAAACGCTATATGCATCAATATAATATGCCTGGCTATGCTTCGGGCGAAGCGAAGCCTTTAAGAAGCCCTGGTAGACGTGAAATCGGACACGGCGCACTTGCTGAACGTGCGTTAGAACCCGTTATCCCCAGCGAAGACGAATTCCCTTACGCAATCAGAATTGTTTCCGAAGTTATGAGTTCAAACGGCTCTACTTCACAAGGTAGCGTTTGCGGTTCTACTTTGGCACTTATGGATGCAGGCGTTCCGATTAAAGCACCGGTAGCAGGTATCGCAATGGGTCTTATTAAAGATACCGAAACGGGCAAAGTTTCAATCCTTTCCGATATTCAAGGTTTGGAAGACTTCCTTGGCGATATGGACTTTAAGGTTGCAGGTACTGAAAAGGGTATCACCGCAATCCAAATGGATATTAAGATTAAGGGTATCGACGAACAAATTTTAAGAAAGGCTATTGCACAAGCAAACGTTGGTAGACAATATATTCTCGGCAAAATGCTCGAAGTTATTGATAAACCCAGAGCAGAACTTTCTAAATATGCGCCCAGAATTATTTCCTTCTACATTGACCCCGAAAAAATCGGCGACGTAGTTGGTAAACAAGGTAAAGTAATCAACAAGATTATTGAAGAAACGGGCGTTAAGATTGATATCGAAGACGACGGACGCGTTAATATCGCTTGCGTTGGCGACGGTTCACAGGCAGAAAGGGCAAAAGCAATCATTATGTCGATTGCAAAAGACCCCGAAGTTGGCGATATGTTCATAAGTGAAGTCGTAAGAATTCTTCCCAAGGTTGGCGCGTTCTGCGAACTTGCACCTGGAAAAGACGGACTTATCCACATCAGCAAAATGAGCGAAAAACGCATCAATAACGTTGAAGAAGTTTTGCATATCGGCGACAAAGTTAAAGTAGAAATTATTAAAATCGGCGAAAAGGGTATAGACCTTAAACTTTTGGAAATCATTAACGATTAAGGTTTATAAACTTCGTTATGCGGCGTTAACTGCTCTGCAAAAAAGACTTCAATAACCAAAAAGGTTTATTTCATCCTTTTTTGCGAGCGAGCCTTGCCTAACTCATTTCTAAAACCTTAACGAGATTAAGCCGTATATACTGCGTGATACGCGTAAAACTTATATATAGTTTTAATCAAGTCGTTGAAACGGATTAGACAATTAAAAAAACAAACTGAAAAAAGGTGCAACGCCGTTGCGCCTTTTTTTAACAGTAATTTTACCACCACGCTTTTGCATAGAATATGCATAGAGGTGGTGCAAAATGAAAAAACTAAAAAGTAATCTAACTTTTTTAACTAATTTCGCTTTGGTTGTAATTTTTACTTTTGTGTTTGCTGTCAGTTTCTTTCCCGAACAAATTATACCTATATACAGTGGCGGAAACGTTTCGGCAATTTATCACGGAAGTAGACAAAACGCAAACGTATCTTTAATGTTTAACGTTTACGAAGGTGCTGACGTTGTTAACGGAATTATAGACACCCTTGACAGTTACGATGTAAAGGCAACTTTTTTTGTAGGCGGTTGCTGGGCTGACGATAACGAAAGCACCTTAAAAAAGATAGTAGAAAGCGGACACGAAATTGCTAACCACGGATATTTTCACAAAGACCATAAAAAACTTGGGTATGATAAAAATAAAGAAGAAATATCTTTGACGGGCGTTATAGTTGAGGCGCTTTGTGGCGCTAAAATGAATTTATTTGCTCCGCCGTCAGGCAGTTTTTCAGAAACCACGTTAGAAGCGGCTTACGATTTAGGGTATAAGGTTATTATGTGGTCAAAAGACACGATTGACTGGCGGGATAGCGACCAAGAATTACTTTATAAGCGCGCAACTAAAAATCCCGAGAACGGCGACCTTATTTTAATGCACCCAAAATCGCATACGCTAAGCGTTTTACCGCGCGTGATAGAGTTTTATAAAAGCGTTGGCTTTAATATAGTAACGGTTAGCGAAAATATTACGGAATAGTTAATACATAATCGGAGAAAATTATGAGATATTTTAAGAAGTTTGACAACGGGCTACGGCTCATTATAAATAAAATGGAAGGTTTCGTTTCGGTATCGGCGGGCGTACTAGTTAAAACTGGTAGCATCAACGAATCGGCAGAAGAAAACGGAATTTCCCACTTTATTGAACACGTTATGTTTAAAGGAACGGCAAAGCGCACCGCCTTTGAAATTTCCGACCACATCGATAGGATAGGCGCACAAATCAACGCGTTTACGTCCAAAGAACTTACTTGTTATTATACCAAGTCTACGGGCGACCATTTGGAAGATTCTTTGGAAGTTTTATCCGATATTTTCTTTAATTCGCTTTTCGACAAGGAAGAACTTGAAAAGGAAAAGGGCGTTATAATTGAAGAGATAAATATGAGCGAAGACACGCCCGAAGAATTGTGTCTTGATTTGCTTGCTAAAAGTTATTACGGAACAAGCGGTCTTGGTCAAACGATTTTAGGACCTGTAAAAAATATTAAAAGATTTACACGCGACGACGTTAAAAAGTATATGGACAAGTATTATACTGCCGATAACGTTGTAATATCTTTGTCGGGCGACGTGGATATTGAACGCGCAGAAAAATTTGTTGAACAATATTTTGCCGAAAAGTTTACAAAAAGAAAGAGTGCTACTCAAAAGAAAATTAAAGTTACGCCCGTTAAAACGCTTTACAAGTCAAAGCGCATAGAGCAAACGCATATCGGCTTTGCAATGTCAGGCTTTGCTATGAACGACGATATGGCAGACGCGTTTTCGATTGCAAATACGGTTTTAGGCGGCGGTATGAGTAGTAGGCTTTTCCAAAAGATTAGGGAAGAGTTAGGGCTTGCTTATAGCGTATATTCTTATTCTTCGCAGTATAAGGATAGCGGAGTACTTGAAATTTACGCGGGCGTAAATACCGACGCGCGCGACTTGGCGGTTGATGCAATCGTTTCCGAAGTTAAACGCTTTAAGAAAGAAGGTATAACCGAGCAGGAGTTTTTGCGCGGTAAAGAGCAAATTAAAAGCGCGTTTATTTTGGGTCGTGAAAGCACGGCTTCTCAAATGCTTTTATACGGTAAATATATGATTTATCTAAACAAAGAATTTGACGTAGAAGAACGCCTTAAAAAACTTGAAAAAATAACGCTATCCGACGTTCGCGCTGCAATAGACCGCTCTTTTGATATAGAAAAAGCGGCAACCGCAACGGTTGGGTCAAAACGCTCGCCGATTAAGGTATAAACTAACTTATGAAAATATCATTAAAGGATTTTTCTTTTAGGGGAAAAGTCCTTTTTTTATATTTTAAAGAATATAATTTTATTATGAAAATCATACGACTAATAACGGCGGTTTTGTTATCCGCATCAATAGCGTTTACCGCGTTTTACGGGCGGTATAAAATTGCTGAAAGCACGATAGACAAGTCGCCTACCGAATATAAAGGGGTAATAACCGTTTGGCAAATAGATACTTTTGAAGGTGGAACGGGTTCGCGAAAACAGTTTTTATTAAAGGCGGCGCGTTCTTTTGAAAGAAAAAACGACGGCGTTTTAGTGATGGTTGTAAATCAAACGGTAGAAGGCGCGCGCGACGCTTTACAAGCGGGTAACGTTCCCGACCTTATTTCGTTTGGCTGTGGCGCGGATATAAGCGGGTTTGGTGAAATTTCACCCGCTCGCAAAGTAAAAGGCGGTTTGGTTGGCGATAAGTGTTTTGCAACCGCTTGGTGTCGCGGTGGATACGTTTTAATAGAAAATCCGTCGTTAGTAGAAAAAGCAGAAAAGATTATACATTTTGATGAATTACTGGTTTCCCAAGCAGAATTTACGCAACCGCTTACCGCACTTGCATTAGAAGGGATAACTGCAAATAAGGTTGAAGTAAAGCCACCTATGGACGCATACGTCAAGTTTACGGCAGGCAAAACTCCTTACTTTTTAGCAACTCAACGCGATTTGGTTAGGCTGAAAAATCGCGGTTTTGAAGTAAACGCATATCCGCTTACCGCCTATAACGATTTGTATCAGTATATTTCAGTTACTGCAACCGACCA
>JAFVTK010000026.1 GCA_017503265.1 Clostridia bacterium
GCTGGTAATTTCAGTTAAGCCGTAACCGTCGCGAACGCAATTTCCGTCATTAATTAAATTGACCGCAAAACAATCTTTGAAATTTAAGTCGTACTTTCGGTTTTTAACAGTAACGCTTTGCAAGTAACTACTCATACGAAACTCCTTTCTTTAATAGTTGCGTTATGCACTTTTCGGTGTTCGGCAATCGAATCAACGTAACGTTTATGCCACATCACCGCTTGGTCAAAATCTTCTAAACTTATCGAGTATTCCGCCGCCAACCCGTATGCAAGCGTACCCAGAGCAACGTCTTTTTCGGTAAAGCCTATTTTATCGTCTAAACCGTAGTTAGGCGGTGCATATTCGTATTCAACTATAACGTTATCACAACTAACTGCGATAAATTCCGCCGTTTGTCTATAAGAAACGCGCGTACCTGAAAAGTCGAACACGTTTTTTATTTCAAGCGCGCGCTCGGTTAAGTCCGTATAATAAACTTTGCCGTTGTTGGTAGATATTTTTTCGCTTTTAACCATAGGTATAAAAGTACCTGCAAGTTCGCCGATTACCAAATTCAATAAATTCACCATAACGTTAATGGTAGGTAAAGTGTTTTCACCAGCGCTGTCGACGTCGCCGTTAAGATACGCGGTTACGTCTTCGCGACCGAGCATTGTGGACGTAGTTATTAAAATTTCTTTTACCGTCATAATTATCTCCTTTATTCTAAAAAATCGCCGAGCATATTGCCCGACGATTTTTCTTAATTTTTTATAAATTACGCTTCGGTTATTCCGTAAATTACGCCTTGACCGTTAGGACGTGCGCAAATAAGATCCGCGTACTTAACAAGCGTTGCGGTATATACGGGTTTGCCAGGAACTTGTTTTAAAATTTTTCCGTCGTCGCCCGAAAGCCATTGCCAGTCGCAAAGTTGATGCAAGGTAAAATCTTCGGTATTCAAAAGATACATAGTACCCGACGGACAGAACCTGTCTGCTACGATAGGTATTCCGTTGTAACTTATTGCCTTAAATCCGCCTGCTAGTTCCATTGTATTTACTGCGCTCTTATTAGTAGAAAAGAGTTTTTGCAAGGCTCTTCTTACGCCCCACGAGCAAACGATAAAGTTAACCGCGCCACCACTTCTTTCTTCAACCGCGTCGAGCGCCGTTTGAAGTTTTAATTCGGTAAGATTACCTGCGTCGTAAAGCGCGTACGGGTTAAGCCAAGAATTAGTCGCTTTATCAAGTCCGTAAAGCGTGGGTTTTTCAATATCAAAAATTGCTTTAAGTCCCGTGATTTCGTTATTAAAAGAACCTTGAACTGTAATAATCGAACCGTTTGCGACCGTATCGCTGTCAAGTTCTGCGCCACTTATCATGATTGCCATACCTTCACGGTCAATAGATATAACGCGCCTACCCGTCGCACCTGAAATAGGATTGCCGTTTTCGTCACGGAAATCAATAACCATACCTTCAATAAAGTTGCCTACGTTATTAACGATTACCATACCGCCTATAATGCCTTCTACCGTACCGAGCGTACCGCTACCGTCCCCAAACAACATTCTGCCAAAGTTGAAACGGCTAGACTTAATTAAGCCTTCCATCTCGGCGTTTAATAGACTTACGAACGCGCCCGTGTTATTTTCCGACGCGCGAATTGCTTTATCAGAAATTTCTATTACACCGTAAAGGTTTTTAAGCGTGGTAACGAACTGTCCGTAATTATTGCCCGTTGCGGTAGGAAGATCGCCGTCTTCCGTACCTGCGCCAACACCGCCGTTCATACCGTAGATTGCAAGTTTTCTTACTTCTTTACCCCAAACGTCGTCGGTAGATTTTTCAATAGCCGCCAAAAAGGGGTTTACGTTAAAGTTTAATTGTTCGCTGATTGCGTCAAGATATACTGATTTCAACGCGCTATCCGCGTTAGTTAAATTTACTGCCATATTTTCTCCTTAAAATTAATTATTCTTTTCAAGCATTTCACGCGCAAGCGCGCCTGCTTGACCGATAGTTTTTGGACGGTTTATAGGCGTTTTTACGCCTATCCCTGCACCGTCAAGCAAAACGGCTTTTTGCTTTCTTGACAAAACGCCTTGCAAATATTCCTTTAATACGTTTTCTTTATCTTCTTCGGTTATATTTGCATTTTGTTTTAATTCGCTTTCGTTATCCGGGGCAACCACCTTGTCGGACGAAAGCGCGTCGCGCTCCAACTCTTTTATGCGCTGACAGCGTTTGGTAAATTCAGCCTGTAAAGAGTTATATGCGGAAAGCAACGCCGCCGTATCTTTAAACTTTCCTAATGAGACTTCACCGCTGATTTCGCCTATGTTTTCTTGCGCCTCCGCGCTTTGCGCCGTAGTTTCCGTTTGTTCATTTTCAAGTTCAGTCATAATTTTATTCTCCTAAATTTTCTTTTAATAAATTTTTGTGTAAGTTTATATGTTCGTTAAACCTAATTTTTTGTTCTTCACTAATGCTGGCGTATTCGCTTAAAACGTATCGTATATGTTCGTCAACGTGAATAGAGTGGTCGTCAATTTGGTCTACCGATACGCTTTCTCTTTTAAGTTTTTCATTTTCAGCAACTGCTTTTTCTTCGTGCAGTCTTGAAAGTCCCCTTTGGTAGTCAAGGTCTTTATACCCTAACAGCGACAACACCTTTTCTTTGGTAGTCGTGCGAAGTTTTCCTTCGTCATCAAAAAGTAGTCCGCTTTGATATAACTTAAATATCATATCTTTCTTCTGACTGTGAGTATATAAGAGTTCGTTTTCGCTCTCTAAATACACGTCGTCCGAACCAACCGCCCTGCCGTCAACGTAATAGACGCGCGTTTTATTAAACCCGTCTATAACGCTTACTGAACGAATACCTTCGGTAAACTGCGCGTAAAGCCTAATAGTTTGCTTTGCAACTTCTTGAATACAGCGCCTTATTTCTTCGGCTGTCATTAAAAGCCTTGAATTATCTTGCTCGATTAATATTTGCAAAGCAGAACCGCTTGATAAAGATGCGTTTGACGAACTTGACGTAACGTCGCTAACACCGCTTATAATAACGAATTCGTTAATAAGTTTTTCTTCCTCTTCGTTAAAATCGTCGGGCATAGTAATATCCGACATAATCTCTGGTGCTTTTGCGCCTTGTCGGTAAACGAGTACCTTACCTGGCGACAGTCCGTCTTCCACAAGGTCGTCAACGTCAACCGAGCCGTCTTCAACGGTCATTATCCCCATTGATAACCTGTTCATAAATTCGTGCTTGCGGTTTTTTATAGCGTTAAACGCGCGTTGAATAGGTATTAAACGGTCTATTACGCTTACGCCGAAAAAACTGCCCGCCTTGGTTAACGACGTTTGCTTTACGAACGGAAAACCACGTTGACCGCTTTCCGCATTGACGTAAGGCAGTTCCCCAGAGTATAAAAGTTTTCCACCTGCAACCGTTATAAGCCTACCGAACGGAAACTCCGTTGACGGGCGTTCGTATCTTTCTATAACCGTAACAGCGCCGTCAATAACGTCTTCGTCTTTTGAATAAACGGTACTTTTGACTAGATTAAACACGCTTACCTTTCCGCCGTCAACCTTAACGCCGTACTTTTCGTAAACGTCTTTAACGGTCATTGCACGCGCGTGAATAACACTATCGCAATCGCGCAAATCTTCGGTATACAAACTGCCGGGAAATATTTCAAACGGCGAAACTGGTAAAACGCTAACTTCACCTTCGTAAACTTCTTCACCGTCAACTTCGCCTAGTTTACTGCCACTTGCGTTATCCCACACGATTTTATAAAATCCCGTACCGCAAGTTTCACTCCACGCGGTAACTTTACGGATAACTTTTTCAAAATCACATCGCTTAAACGCACTTGCTAAAAGTTTTTCGGCAAGTGTTGCCGCCGCCACGTCTTTATCGTCGTCCGATTTTGGTCTAACGGACACGTCGGGCATTATGCGTGAAAACTTTGCTAAACGGCTATCTATAATCGGCGCAATATGATTAAATACGCCGCGGTTTTGCCAGTAAAACGTTTTGCTTTCATTTTCTATTTCTCCGCGAGAATTTAAGTCGCAATATTGATTGCCAGAAAGAAAGTTCATATTGAGTTCCCATTGCCGTTCTAACGCTAAACGTTCTTTTCGTCGGTTTTCAAAATCGGTTTCAACGTCGCGCACTAATTCTTCAATATACCTGTCGCGCTTAAACGCTTCGTCCGTATTCGTTTTTACTTCTTTTTCCATTTTCTCTCCTTTAAGTTTCATTTTGCAATAGTTTTAATAAACGCTCTTTTTCAGTTTTTAACTGTTCGTCGGTCATCTCGGAAATAGGTTTGCTTTCACCGTCAAGCAAGATTTTTAAAGCAGTCATATCTGGCGGAACGTTCTTTTTAGTTACCTTCTTTTTTGTAAGTTTAATTTCCCCTTCTTCGCTGCTGACGTATTCTTCAACCACTTCGGTAGCGTCGTATCCAAGCGCCTTTTTTATAAGAGCGTCGTAAGCGTCGGTAGATTTTACCGTGCCTTTCTTTTTACTTTTTTCTTTCATTCATAACTCTTCTAATAAGTCTCTCCTTGTCTTTTTGAATTAAAGTTTTCAGTTTCTTTTGTTGCGTTGCTTCGGGCTTTGTCATAAGATAATAGCGCAGTTCGTCAAGGCTATGGTCGTCGTGTTTTTTTGGCACGTCTCCTTCTCCCCAGCGGTAAGTTTTTATCTCCCTTATCAAATTGACGCAGTTAGGGAAAATAAAGATTTTAGGCTTGCCGTTAGCCACTTTTAAATATTGTTTTACACGCTGTATTCCACTAAACAAATCTTTATTTACCCTTGGATTTGCATTGATACCAAACTCGTAAAAAAGTTCGGTTACGCTCTTTGACGAAGCCAAAGTTTTTTGATTAGCGGCTGAGTCTATAAGCGCGTCTATACGCCCGTTTGCACCACGTTTCCAACCCAAACCGTCGCTTATTTCTTTTATTTTTTGCGCGTGATACGATATATCTTTTCCCGCTTCGTAATGCTCTGCGATAACGTAAACGTTTGCATCAAAATCAACCGCGTACCAGTGCGCCGATAATGGATTGTTTAGCCCGGGATCAATAGAAATTATATCTTGCCACTCGTTAGGGATTTTAAATGGCGACGGCAAAACGTGTACGGCTGGATCAAACTCTGGATAAACCAAACCGCTAGAACTTTTAAACCGCCCGTACCGCCTACTTTCCAACTGTTCTTGTGATAGCGTTGCGGTTAGCAGTTCAACTTCTTCTTTATTAAGATAGGGATTATCCGCCCACTCCATAAACTCAAACCATACTTCTTTGGAATTACCGCTATTAAGATAAATTTCGTCGTGAATAAAAGTAAGACCTTTAAGCGGTGTCATAGTTCCAAAAATATCGCCGCGTTTATCAAGCACGCGCATACGACACTCGTCGTATATATCTTTGGGTGGTTCTTCGTCAAACCACACGAAATCAAGCGAACTGCCTTGAAACTTTTCTCTACCCTGATCACAAGACTTAAAACCTATAACCGACCTACCACCGAAAACGTTTTTAATACGGATTTGGTCGATAACCCCGTACTCTGGACTGTCGCGCTTGCCCGATAACATAGTTATATCTTCAATCCACGACTTATTTAAATAATGCAACACTTTCTTTTGCGCAACGTCCCTTTGAACTTGTTGCGAAAGAGATACTACCCACCCGAAAACGCCGTTTTTATTTTGCCGATAAGGGTGAACTCCACGCGCCATATAAACGGCTTCAACCGCACCGCACTCGGTTTTTCCGCTTCTGTTTCCGCCGAAAACCCACCTGTTTTTCTTTTGGCATTTATGAAACTCTAACTGCTTTTTGTGAACGACTTTGCCCGTATTGTATTTAGACAAAAAATCGTTATCTTTTCTAAACTTTTCTTCGGCTTCAATAGCAAGAAGTCTTTTAATAATTTCTTTCATATTCACCCCCTTGCGATTTCGGGCAAATTATATCGCCTGTTTTTATAATTGCAATAGGGTTATGACAAACTAACTTGAAAAATTTTTTCGTGTCTAAATATGTACTATTTATGTAAAAATAGCCTTTTCAAGTACTAAATTTATTGAAACTAAAACTTATTTGATATATAATTAATATATCAAAATATTTTTTGGAGATTTATAAATGGAAAATACAAACGCACGCAAGATGATTAAAGGTATATCTTTCCTTAATCCTGTCGACGTAGACGGCGATTACTATATGTACGTTACCGACTACGCAATAAAATACGGTTACGACCACCTTCAACTTATAGGGCCTACGCACCACGGTGTAAAAGGTAACGTTGACGGTATGATTTTTAACGTTAAGTATGCACAATTTAATAACACCAAAGATGCGGATTACGTTAATTATTGCTTAAAGGTTGTTAACGAGTGTACTGCAAAGGCCACTGCGCACGGTATTAAAAATTATTTTTGGCATCACGAACTTGATTTGCCGACGGGATTTAAAGAAGCCTTTCCCGAAACGCTTAACGAAGACGGCGATATTGAAGTAACCCACCCTATCGTTAAAGATTATCTTGAACAAAGACTTATCGACTTCTTTGCGGCGTATCCGCATATGGACGGTATTATTTTAACTTTACACGAAACCAAAGTTCCGCTTCTTCGCTTAAAGAAACAAAAACTTGGTAAAGTTGAACGCGTTAAATACGTTACTGAAATTTTATATAATACTTGTAAAAGTTTAGGTCGCGATATGATCGTTCGCCCGTTTGCAAGTTTGGAAGAAGATTACGTTATGATGACCAAGGCTTACGAAGAAATTTCCTCGGAAATGGTTATTATGGATAAGTGGACGCAATTCGATTGGAGTTTGACTGCACCACACAACAAATTTTACGCTAAAATTAAAAATAATCCGCTCTGTGTTGAAACGGATATTTTTGGGGAATTCTTTGGTAAAGGTCGTTTGCCCCTTATGCTTAAAGACCACATCAAGCAAAAGTTTAATTACTGTGAGCAATTTAAGCCAGTAGGATATATTTCGCGTATTGACAGAAGTGGAAACCACCCCTTCGGTCAAGTTAACGAAGTCAATTTGGTTATTATGTACGCGGTTATGAACGGACTTGACGTTGATGAAGAAATTATTAAATTCTTTACTGAAAAATACGGCGCGGTTGCACCACAAATCAAAGAGATTATGGATAAGACCGAAGACGTATTGAAAAAGATTATTTATCTTAAAGGTTATTATTATAGCGAATTAAGCCTTTTCCCCACGCTCAACCACAGCAAAAACCATTTCTATTTTGAAATGATGAAAGATAATTATGAAATCGCTTCAAACGAGTGGTTTATTCCTATCGGTTGGGTGCGCGGTAGTATGGAAAGCGTGTTGGAAGAAAAACTTTCAGCAAAGACGGAAGCGGCAATTCTTTTAGAAAAACTAAAAGCACTTGAAGGCAAAATGGACAAGGATGAGTACGAAAAGTTATACGTTCAATTTGCTAACCTTGATTTGGTTGCTAAATGCTGGGTTGAACTTACCGACGCATATATCGGTTACGCTAAATATTTTGAAACCGAGGACCCTGAATATGAAAACAAATTAAACGTGGCGCTTGACAATCTTTTGGTTCTAAATAAACAAGGCGTTGAACTTTTAGGCGATAAATTTTATTGCGTAAACGTAGACTCTATGACGTTGAGTAATTCGCGCGCGGAAAGAGTAGTGGACTTTGTGAAAGAAATTAAGCAAAGTTTTGAATACGAAAAACTTGCTACACAAAAATTAAAGGCTGAAAATTTAACCGACTTTATCGTTTGCGGTGGCGGTAACGAAGCGCATAAACTGCAAAAAGAAGTTAATTTTAGCGATACGTTGCTTATTGACGGCGAACTTATGCGTATATGCGGTAACCGCAAGGGTATGAAATGGAGTACGATAAACGCACACGGTTGGTTTAGTTACGAAGTCAAAATTAAACCTAACACCGAAAACAAAATCGTCGTAGTCGCAGGCAGCAGTACGGAAAGTATTGACGTAAAAGTAACCGTTGCGAATAAAGAATATATCATAAAAGAAAAAGCCGACGGCAAGAAAGAATTTACTTTCAACTATACCGCGGCAAACGAAAACTCTTTAAGAATTCGTTTTGATAGAATATCCGGAAATACCCCCTGTATTTACTTTATTAAAGTAATCTAATAATTATAAAATTCAAGCCACCGATTGTGATGAAACGGTGGCTTTTTTTATTTATTTTTCAAGTTCGGGTTGATTTATTTGTTTGCACACTTTCTTGAACACCTTTGGCGTTACGAATAAATATATGATAATCGTAAACGACCAACTTGCCAAGTACGATAAAAATATCGTATGGAAATACGGCCAAATTAAAAAAGTTACTTCAAGCCACGCTACCCTAAACACGGCAGCGCCAAACACGCTAACTATAAGCGACACGATAGGTTTACCCATTGCCCTAACGCTATTCGCAAACACTTCCATAATTCCGCAAAGGAAATACGTTAAACCCATTATCGTAAGCCTTGAAGCCGCAAGTTGTATCGTTTCTGACCCGCTGACGATAAAACCAACTAGCCAAGGCGATAAAAGCGCAAATAACGCGCCTATTCCAAATTGAAATATAAACACAAGCAATATGGTGTTAAATATCGTCTTTTTAACCCTTGCCATATTCTTTGCGCCGATATTTTGACTTGCGAACGCCATACCTGACATTGCAACGGCGTTGCCAACGTTATAAATAACTGCGTCAAACTGCGCGGCTGCCGTATTTGCCGCCGTGCCAACAGCGCCAAACGAATTAACTTTTGACTGAATCATAACGTTTGAAATATTAAACGCTAAACTTTGGAAGGCTGACGGAACGCCTATAATCATTATTTGTTTTAATTGTTCTTTGGATATTTTTAAATATTTAGTTTTCAAACAGCCGTACCCGTCGCTTTTAAGAAGCGTGATAATCGATAGCGTTGCGGAAATTAACTGCGAAGTTATCGTTGCAATAGCAACACCTTCAACCGTCATTTTTAACACTATTACGAAAAATATATTTAATACGACGTTTACCGCGCCGCCTATTGCAAGATACATTAGCGGTCTTTTAGTATCCCCTACTGCGCGCAGTATCGACGCGCAAAAGTTATAAAGCATCATTATGGGCATACCCAAAAAGTATATTCTTAAATATACGGTAGCCATATGTAAAATTTCAGGGTCGCAACCCATAAACTTTAAGAAAAGTTCTGAACAAGGCACACCTATTACCCGCAAAATTATACCCGCAATAAGCGCTAAAAGTATAGACGTTCCAACAGTCTTTCTTGCCCCGTCCATATCGCGTGCGCCGACGTATCTTGCAAGAACTACGTTAGAGCCGATTGAAAACGCAACGAACAAGTTTACGAGTAATCCGCTAAGCGCAGAGTTTGCACCGACGGCAGCAACCGCGTCGTCGCCAACGAAGATACCTAAAACTGCAATATCAGCGGTGTTAAACAATATTTGCAGTATGTTCGCAAATATGAACGGTATTGAATAAATCGTTAATTTTTTTAAAATTGAGCCTTTTGTCAAATCCATTTCTCGTGCATTTGCCATAATAATTCCTCTCTATTTCGTGCTAATAAAGATTCGAAAAAAATAAAAAAAGTAAAAAGTTGGCTAACGGAAAATACCGCGGTTAGTCATCTTTTTACTCGTTTTTTTAAATATTTTTATTAAATTTTTTCACGCATAATCGAAACTTTGCGCTTATACGATAAAGTATCATTTATTCTTTCACACTTAAATTTTCGTAAGTAGTAAATTTAATTTTATAGTCGTTACTTTCTAAACTTTCACTACTATACGCGCACTTCCACTCTTTTAATTCATCAAGGTTGGGAAAGAACACTTGCGCCCCGCCGTCAGCGTCAACTTTGGTAACCAGCGCTTGCTCACAATACGGTAATAGCGTTTTATAAAGCATTGCGCCACCGATTAAGTAAACGTCGTCTTTTGGATATTTTTTAATTTCCGCTATTAACTTTTCAATATCGTTAATCACGATACAGTCGTCGCGTTTAATCTTGCTTGATAAAACTATATTAGTCCTATTTTTTAAGGGATTGCCGTTAGGAAAAGATTTAAGCGTATTTGCGCCCATAACCACAACTTTTCCAGCGGTAGTTTCACGGAAAAACTTCATATCCGCAGGGATTGAAAAAAGTAAACCGTTATCTTTACCTATACCCCACTTTTTATCGACGGCAACGATTGCTTTCATTAAATTGCCACCTCAAACTTTTCGTCAATTTTATTAAACTTATAATCAACAAGTTCAAAATCGTTGACCGTAAACTTATAAAAGTCTTTAACGTCGGGATTAATTTTAATCTTGGGCGCGGAAAATTGCTCGTTTTTGAGCATCTTTTTTACCACGGGAATATGTCTGTCGTAAATATGCGCGTCTGCAATAACGTGTACTAATTCACCCGCAACCAAACCCGAAACTTGCGCAAGCATCATAAGAAGTACCGAATACTGAACTACGTTCCAGTTGTTAGCAACGGCAACGTCGTTTGAGCGCTGATGTAAAATTCCGTTAAGCACGTTTCCGCTTACGTTAAATGTCATTGAATACGCGCAAGGATAAAGGTGCATTTCATGCAAGTCTTCAAAGTTATAAATATTAGTCATAATGCGCCTTGACGACGGATTATGCTTTAAGTCGTATAAAACCCTGTCAACTTGGTCGAATTCGCCTTCTTTATATTTATGTTTTATACCGAGTTGGTAACCGTAAGCCTTACCGATAGACCCCGTTTCATCCGCCCAACTGTCCCAAATATGACTGTTAAGGTCGTTTATATTGTTAGATTTTTTTTGCCAAATCCAAAGTATTTCGTCAATAGCCGACTTAAACGCCGTACGGCGCAAAGTGAGTATAGGAAATTCTTCCCTTAAATCGTAACGGTTGACGATACAAAACTTTTTGACCGTGTGCGCAGGCGTTCCGTCAAGCCATTTAGGGCGTACGGGTAAATCCGTATCCCAAAATCCGTTCTCAATTATGTCGGTGCAATTTTGAATAAAAATTTGATCTGCTTTACTCATTTTATCCCCTTTTTAAAACGCGTCTTTACTATGTTTTTTCCAGCGGCGCGCTATGAACGATAACACTATTTTTTTAGGCGCAATCTTCATAACGAAATTTAAGAATTTATTAAATCCGCCAGGTATATATTTAATTTTATTTTTCCTAACCGCTTTAAGCGATTTTCTGGCAATAAATTCAGGTGTTTTTGCCGACAACTTTCCCCAAAGCCCTTGCGACTTAATTTCTTCTATTATATCCGGTCTAGTCGGAACGCCACCAGGTAATATTACCGTAACTTTTACCCCGTCTTTTTTGAGTTCGTAATGAAGGGACGTAAAAAAGTTTGTAAGCATTGCTTTTGTCGCCGAATAAAGCGCAAAGTACGGCATAGGTGATTCGCCCGACATACTGCTAATCGTAACTATTTCAACGTTTTTATCTCTACGAATAAGTAGCGCGTGCGTTAAACACACGGTGGCTTCTGCATTGACGCGTAATTGAAATTGAACTTTTTCCGGCGTGTATTCGGTAAACGCTTTTTGAGTATCCACCCCTGCAACGTTAATTATGCGCTTAAACTTTAAGCCCTTTTCGTCTATAAATTCAAGCATTTTTGCGCGAGAAACTTCACTTGATAAGTCGCAAGCAAAATATTCAATTACAGCGTCGGAATTGATTTTTTTAAGTCCTTTACTTAACTCTAACAGTTTTTGTTCGCTTCTGCCAGTTAAAAACAGTTTATCGCCTGACTTTAAGCACTCAAAGCAAAACGCTTTACCTATTCCGCCCGTCGCACCACTTATGAAAGTATACGCCATATTATTTAGTAGTAAGCACTTTACTGCTTACCCCGTCAATCATACCGAGTTTGCCCGAAAGACTGTTAATAATTTCTTGCGGTGCGTCCATAACTACGCTTATGACGTTTACCTTTTTTTGTTTATACGGTAGCCCAAGTCTACCGATTATATGCTCGCCGAACGTGTGCAGCAGAGAATTTATCCGCTCTACCGCGGTAAGGTCGCTGACGATTATAGCAACGACTGCAATCTTGCTTTCCATTAGAATTCTCCTTTGCATATTATTTTATCATAACCCGCTTGTTAGGTCAATAAAAAACCTTAAAATTTCAACAATAAAATTGACCTTTTTTAACGGCTTCTTTTAACTTATCGATAGCCTTCTTTTCTATGCGCGAAATATACGAGCGCGAAATCTTTAAAAACTTAGCGACTTCCCTTTGCGCGTAAGTTTTTCCACCTTTAAGTCCGTACCGTAAACATAAGACTGTGTACTCACGCTCGGTAAGAATTGATTTAATGAATTGTAAAAATTTGTCGCGTTCAATGCTTTTATCTACCTGTTCAAATACGGTATCTTCTTTTTCGCATAAAAGATCCATAAGCGTAAGTTCGTTCCCGTCTTTATCCGCGCCGACGGGGTCGCTTAAATACACGTCGTTTTTATGCTTTTTGCCTGCGCGCAAAAGCATTAAAATTTCGTTTTCTATGCAACGCGCCGTATAAGTTGCAAGCGCCGTACCCTTATCAGTAGAATAAGTGTTTATCGCTTTAATTAAACCTATACTACCGACTGAAATAAGGTCGTCGGTTTCCGCCGCGCCTGAATATTTTTTTACGACGTGCGCAACTAGGCGCATATTGTGGCTTACGAGTTTATCTTTTGCCGCTTTATCGCCTTCTTTCATCTTTCTTAAACACTCGGCTTCCTCTTCTTGCGAAAGCGGTTTTGGAAAAGACCCGCCCGTGATGACGCTGCCCGTAAAGAAAGTAAGTTTTCCTAAAATAAACAGTAAAAAATCCCAAATCATAATAGTGTAACGCTCCTTTTTTTTGCTGGCTCTGTAACAATAAACGGTTGATTAGTTTAAAACGTTTTGACTAGAAAAAAGCAAAGTATTTCACAGCATTTTTCCGTCAAAAATCAACTGTGGATTGTGTAAGAGCCTATTCTCTTTAATAATCTTATGCTTAGAATTTTATAGTTATTTAATTAAGCACGTCCAAAAAAATTATTTTTAATCGGTCATAAAGGTATTTACTTTTTTATTAAATCGACTATCATTATGCGTGGCGTTTGGAAAAAATAAATTTTAGGGGGAGCAAGGTATTAAAACTTATCACTATCACAGGTTTTTTTCGTTTTACGAAAGACTAAAAACTATTAGCGAAGTCGGTAACGATTAAACTTTTGCTTCTCCGAAGGCAAAGGTGAATAATGGATTTCGTTTTTTTAGAAAACTTTTTCGCAGGCTTTACTGTTCCTACCGTGATAATTGCAATAATTTCAGGCACGGTCAACGTTTTATTCGATAAATTTTTAGCCGATAAAGTAAACGCGACTTTAAGAAATTACGCCGTGTTTATGCTTGCTGTTATACTGTACGTTGCTTTCGACGCGTTGTTCGTATTAAAAGCGTTTGAAATAAGAACGCAAACGCTTTACTCGGGTATTTTATCGGGCTCACTTTCAATGATACTATCTTCGGCATTTAAACGCATTTCAGAAGGTAAATCTATCGGCGGAAGCGCAACAAGGTTACTTATTGAAAGCCTTATTGAAGAATACGTCAGCGCAAACAGCATAACCGCTACGGCAATAGCGATTGAAAAACTGTTTAACGACAGCAGTATTTGCGAAAACAAAATTGAAAAAATTAAAGACGTTATAGCGGCTAACGCAAACGGCGTTATCGACCAAGACGAATTATTGAGCGTTGCAAAACTTATTATTCAGTCAATAAACGCGCTTAATAACGAGTAAAGAAAAAGCGTTTCGGTTTTATCCGAAACGCTTTTTTCTTATAAAAATTAATCAATTATTTCTTAACCAAAACTTTCTTTAAGCGCGCAAATCTGGGAAGTCCGTCTTCTTTAAGCATATCTGCTTCGCCTTGAATAAGCGGAAGCGCGTATTTTACGAACTCGTCAGAAATTCCCGTACCGTTGTTGATAATCCAGTCAAGCGGAACGGTCTTTTCGGTGTTTGCAGCAAGTTCAAGCGGAAGAAGTTTATATTCGCATTGATACTTGTCGCCTTCTTTTCTTGCATAGCAAACCATCTTATCGGTTTCGCCGTTAACGGCAGCGCGAACTGCTTGTTTACCTGCTTCAAAAGTTTCTTCGATATCAGTTTTACTTGCGCAATGCGCAGCGCATCTTTGCATAAGTGAAAGTTCAATTGCTCTAACCTTTGAACCCGTTTCAGCCTTGATTATGTTAGAAAGGGTTGCCGCTACACCGCCGAGTTGAGCGTGACCGAAACTGTCGCGCGCACCCGCTTGACCAAGCGCTTCGCAAACGAGAACGCCGTCTTTATTCTTGATACCTTCTGAAACGACAGCGATACACTTATTGTTGTTTTTAGCCATAACGTCTTTAACGTCTTTGACAAATTTATCAACGTCAAACGCGATTTCAGGAAGATAAATAAGGTCTGCACCCAAACCCTTTGCGTTTGCAAGTTGAGCGGCAGCGGTAAGCCAGCCTGCATTTCTACCCATAACTTCGATAACGCAAATCATAGGCGTATCGTAAACTTTTGCGTCAAGGTTGATTTCCATAATAGAAGTAGCGATATATTTAGCCGCCGAAGCAAAACCTGGGCAATGGTCAGTTCCGTAAAGGTCGTTATCGATAGTTTTAGGAACGCCGATAACGTTCATTTCGTAACCAGATTTAGCCATATATTTGCTGATTTTGTTGCAAGTATCCATACTGTCGTTACCGCCGTTGTAGAAGAAGTAACGAACGTTATACTTTTTAAATACTTCAAGCAATCTCTTGTAATCGGTATCGTCAACCGAAGCGTCTTTGAGTTTATATCTTACTGAACCCAAAGCCGAAGAAGGAGTGTTTTTCAATAATTCAAGTTCTTTAATATCTTCTTTTGAAATATCGTAGAATTCTTCGTTAAGAATACCCCTTATACCGTGTGCAGCGCCGTAAACGTCGGTAATCATATCCGAGTTTAAGCCTTCGATAAATACGCCCGCAGCACTTGCGTTGATAACTGACGTCGGTCCACCCGACTGCGCGAACATTAACGCGCCCTTTAAGCCTTTCATTGTGTTTTCTCCTTATATGTAAACTATATTTTTTATTGATTTAAAACGTGCGCGATTTTGTGAAGTTCGCTGTCAAATCTCTTTTCAGCCTTCTTAACTTCGTCAAACGAAACGGTGATAACTTTATTATCTTTAATACCGATAGCGCAACTATCCTTATCGTCGCGCAAAAGTTCAACCGCTTTATAGCCGAAACGCGCCGCTAACACACGGTCTGCCATATTCGGCGAACCGCCACGTTGAATATATCCAAAGTTAGTAACTTTAACTGCTATACCACTCTTATTGCCGATATATTCAGCAATCTCATCTCTGTTCCCTGCGCCTTCTGCCAAAATAATCATATTTGACGTTTTACCGCGCAAATAACTCTTTTTAATCGACGAAGCAATTTTATCAAGGTCGTAAGGAATTTCAGGAACTAAAACGTATTCCGCACCGCCAGCAACGCCTGCGTATAGCGCAATATCGCCACAGTTTCTACCCATAACTTCCAAAAGACCAACTCTATCGTGCGAGTGAAGCGTATCACGAAGATTGTTGATTGCCCAAAGAACGGTGTTTACCGCGGTATCAAAACCTACCGTATAATCGGTATAAGCCAAATCGTTATCAATAGTACCGGGGATACCCATAACTTTTACGCCGAAATTGTCAACCAAATCTTTTGCGCCACGGAAAGTTCCGTCCCCACCGATAACTACAAGTCCTTCAATGCCGTAAGCGTTAAGCGCTTCAACTGCTTGGCGTTGAACTTCTATGTCCTTAAAATCAGGGCATCTTGCAGTATTTAAGAACGTACCGCCCTTATGAATCATATTAGAAACCGAGCGGGATTCAAGGCGCTTGATTTCGCCTTTAACTAAACCAGCGTATCCCCTTTCAACGCCGTAAATATCCATTTTATTATTGAGCGCAGTACGAACGACAGCCCTAATACAAGCGTTCATACCTGGTGCGTCGCCACCACTTGTTAAAACAGCAATTCTGTCCATAACTTCTCCTTTATCCCCTAAAATCCGTATTGTAAAATATTTTAGCATATCGCAAAAAATTTATCAATTTTTTGCAAGGTGTTTTTCAATGTTTTTACGATTTTTTCTTAAAGAAAATAATATCTTCGTCCGAAACGTAATTTTTTAGTTCGCTCTTCAACCCTTCGCAACGGCGAACGGCGCAATGCGCGTTATATTTTTTACCTTTCATTGCGATTATTACGGGTATTTCACCTTCGTAACTAGAAAGAATATCTAAAATATCGTCAAGTTTATCCGTCTTATCGTCGGGAATAATTAACCCCATAAACTCTTGTTCGTGTGAAACGAGCGCGTCTTCTTTAATTTCAAGTTTATCCACGCTTTCAGCAATAAGTTGCGGAACGCCGTCTTTGACCTGTAATTTACCAGTAAGTCTTACCACTTCTTCTTCCTTTAAAAGGTCGCGTGATTTATCAAACACTTTTGGGAAAATTATTGCTTCTATTTGCCCGTAAATATCTTCTATTTTTATAAACGCCATAGTTTGTCCGCTCTTTGTAGCAAGGCGCTTAAACTCCGATATTATACCGCCCATTACGACGTGGTCGCCTTCTTTGAATTCCGTATAAGTTCGGCTACCGTCTTCGTCTTCTTCAAAGTAATCCAAAACGCTTGTATTAAACGAAAACTTCTCAAACTGTTCCTTAAAGTCGGAAAGTGGATGCCCCGATAAATAAATACCCAAAACGGTTTTTTCTAGCGTAAGTTTTTCTTTTGAAGAATACTCCGTCATATCGGGATATTCAAGTTTTAACCCTTCGTCTTCATCTAAAATCGTACCAAAAAGACTTATTTGCATATCGTCTTTTTTCTTGTTTGCGGTCGCTACCCTATCCATATAATCGCCGAACACCGCCATAAGCGTGCGACGGTTAACGCCAAAACTATCAAACGAGCCGGATAGAATTAAACTTTCCACCAAACGTTTGTTTATGCCAAAGCCGACACATCTATTAATAAAATCTTCAAAAGAAGCAAAATCCCCGTTCTTTTGACGTTCTTCAACGATTAAGTTTATAACGCTAAGCCCAACGTTTTTAAGCCCCACAAGTCCGAAACGAAGCCCACCGTTTTCCGTTTTAAAGTATGCGTTACTTTTGTTTACGTCTGGCGGAAATACTTCGGTATTTTTACTTTTAAGATAGGTTAAATATTTAGAAATTTCTTCAATTTTATCAATTCTGTTGTTCAAAATTGAACAGAAAAATTGCACGGGATAATAGCGTTTAAGGTAAGCTGTTTGATAAGCAAGCACGGCGTACGCCGCCGCGTGCGACTTGTTAAACGCATACCTTGCAAAAGGTTTCATGTTATCGTAAACCTTAATAGCAACTTCTTCTGGCACACCTCTTTTTATTGCACCGTCAACGGGCATACCCGTATTTTCGTTTATACCGCCGTAAACGAATATACTTTTTTGCTGTTCCATTATTTCAACTTTCTTTTTACCCATTGCCTTTCTAACGACGTCTGCGTGTCCAAGGGTAAATCCACCTAAATTTTGGCATATTTGCATAACCTGTTCTTGATAAACTAATATGCCGTAACTGTTTTTCAAAATAGGTTCAAGCAAGGGGTGGTCGTAAGTAATTTTGTCAGGGTTGTGCTTGTTCTCAATATACTGTGGAATTGAATCCATAGGGCCTGGACGATATAGCGAAATACCTGCTATGATATCTTCAAACGTAGACGGTTTAAGATTATTCATAAATCGTTTCATACCCGGACTTTCAAGTTGGAACACACCGTCCGTTTCGCCAGAGCCAATAAGGTCGTAAGTTTCTTTATCTTCATACCCTAATTCGTGGAAATCAAGGTGAACGCCGAAATCTTCTTCGGCATACTTGCAAGCAAGTTGAACGTCGGTTAGAGTTCTGAGTCCTAAAAAGTCCATCTTTAACATACCAAGCGCTTCCACTTCAATCATATCAAATTGCGTGGTAACGTCGTCGCCGTTTCTTTGCAAGGGAACGTTTTCCATTATAGGCTTTTCACAAATAACCACACCCGCAGCGTGCATACCCGTTTGCCTTGGCATATCTTCAACACGCCTTGCCATATCTACGACTTTGCGCACGGTTTCATCTTGGTTATACATTTCCACAAGTTCTTTAACGCTAACGTCTTCACCGTCTTTGCTCTTCTTAAAGCCAAAGTTCTGGTCAACGCTAAATTTTGCGTCCATAAGTTTAGTTATTTTATCCGTTTCGGAATAAGGCACTCTATATACTCTGCCAACGTCTTTAATTGCAAGTTTTGCGGCAAGCGTACCAAAAGTAACTATTTGCGCAACTTTATCGTGCCCGTATTTATTTCTAACGTATTCAACGACTTCGCCCCTGCGCGCATCAGAAATGTCTACGTCAAAGTCAGGCATACTTACACGTTCACGGTTCAAAAATCTTTCAAAAATAAGGTTATACCTAAGCGGTTCAACGTCGGTTATACCAACTGAATAAGCAATAATACTACTAACACCAGAGCCACGACCCGCGCCAACGGGAATATCCACGCTTCTTGCGTAATTTATAAAGTCCCAAACGATAAGATAATAGTCGCAAAAGCCCATAGAACTTATAACGTCAAATTCATAGTCAAATCTATCTTGAATTTCTTTCGTTATAACTGGATAACGCTTTTTTAAACCTTCGCTTGCAAGTTTATATAAATATTCTTTCGGGGAACTGCCATCTTCCGGATAATATTTAGGAATAAGCGAAATATCCCTTATCGGCTCTCCCTTTTTGGTTAAATCAAAAACTTCTTCGGTAACCTTTTCAGCAATTTTAACCGTGTTCTCGATGGCTTGGGGAATATGCGCAAAAAGGCTTTTCATTTCATCTGGCGTTTTCAAGTAAGACTGGTCGCTTTCCATTTTAAGCCTTGTTGGGTCGTCAATAGTGGTTTTCATACTTATGCACATAAGCACGTCTTGCATCTCAGCATCTTCACGTTCTAAATAATGCACGTCGTTAGTTGCAACGAGCGGAATACCCGTTTCGTTAGAAAGTTTTATAAGTAAGGGATTTATGCGTTTTTGATCGGCTAAACCGTGGTCTTGAATTTCCAAATAAAAATCTTCGCCGTACACGTCTTTTAAATATAGTGCTGTTTGTTTCGCGCCGTCGTAATCGCCCTCAACAAGGCGCTTTGCAACCCTACCCGCAAGGCAAGCCGAAAGACAAATTAGTCCTTCACTATGTTCTTTAAGCGTTTTATAATCTATACGCGGTTTATAGTGAAACCCGTCAACGTATGCAATAGAATCTAACTTTATAAGATTTTTATAACCCTTTTTATTTTTGCAAATTAAAATCAAATGGTCGTAGTTTTGTTTGCCTGTTTTTTCAAGGTAATCGTCGCAAACGTACATTTCGCAACCGATAATACTTTTAATGCCCGCCTTTTTTGCTTCTTCTGCAAAATATAAAGTACCGAACATGTTACCATGGTCGGTTATCGCAATGGTATCCATACCTTTTTGTTTAACGCTATCAAAAATTTTATCAATCCTCGTTGCGCCGTCCAAAAGGCTGTATTCGGTGTGAACGTGTAAATGTACGAAATCAGACATATTTATCCCCTATAACTCACTCGCTATCAACACGAGTTTTCTCAATCTATGATTTAAACAACTTTTTGTAACCGCAAGTCTTTCCGCTAATTCCGAAAGCGTTTCTTCGGGATTTTCTACGCGCGCCTTGGCGGTTTCTGCAAGGTCTTTTTTTAAAGTGTCAAGACCGATAGTTTCACTAATTCTTTTTATGGCTTCGATTTGTTTTGCCGCCGCCTCAACCTGCTTATTAACGTTACCTAAATCGCAGTTTTTTTGGCGGTTAGAATTATTTGACAACTCTCTATTTATCATAAGGTCGGTAAGTTTTAGCACCGACACGGGCGCAGGTAAAAAGGCTAAAAAATCTTTTATTTCTTCCGCGCTCTTAATATATACTATATACCCGTCGCGGCGGCGTGTAATTTTAGTAAGCACCCCAAATTCCGCAAGTTTTTCACTCGTTTCAAGCGCAGGCGTATAATGTGAAAAATTAAGTTCTAAATGATAACCTGTGCTTGAACTTTCGTTTTCGTTCGGCAAAGTACAGTTTCCTGTCGCAACGAACAGTCCGCGTATAAACGACCTTAAACAACACTCTTTTTCCGTTATATCACCGTAAAATTTTAAGTTTACGGCAAGTTCGCCGTCCTTTTCAAAAAGTATTCCTAACGACTGCAAAATCTCGTAACTGCCGTCGCCGGATATGCTTAAATAGAACTTGTCCTTTTTGTTTAATTTATCTTCTGCGACCGAAACTTCGCGAACGTCGTAATCGAAAAGATTTTTCAAACTGCTTTCTATATACATTGCAGTTTCTTCGTCGGCGGCGCGGATAAGCAGTCCTACGTTTTCCCCGTCTTCGTAAAGTGAACCTGAACCGCGTATAAGTCCTGCCAAAAACCCTTTTTTACAATGGCGCTCTTTTATGTTTTTAGAAAGAATTTCTTTCTTTATGCTATCTAAAAAATTCATTACGCCCGCTCCTTAAACGCCTTAAACCGCATTTTCGGCAATCTTCCGTCAATATTCATTATGCGCTCTCTGTCAATTTGCACGCGAGATAGAATACCTTCAACGAGCGATATTTCGCCAACCCTATCGGGCGAGTGCGCGTCTGAACTTATGATAAAGTTTACGCCCGTATTACCTACGGCAAAAAGTTCTTCGTCGGTAAGGTGAACTTTTTTAGAATTGAGTTCTATATAAGTGCCGTAATCAGCAGCCGCCTTTGCAACTTCAACGGCGTCAGCAAAGCAACAAAAATTAAGGTGGGTTATTACGTCCACGGGATTTTTCTTTATAACGTTGATAAAGGTTTTAGTATTAGTTTTTATAACGCTATTTGGAATATTCTTTTTGCCGACGTAAGTATGGTAAAGGTCGGGTAAAAATAGCGTAAATAAACTTTTGAATTTATATAAAACGAATTTGTGAATACCTGCTAAAAATATATCGAAACTGTCGTAAAGTTTATGTTTTAAGTCAGCGTCGCCGTCAGTACTAATAATATTTGATTCAATACCAAGCAAAACTTTAACGCCCGTTTTAGAAGTAGCCTCGTCGCAAAGCGCGCGCATTTTGGGAATTTTTTTCGTAGTAAGACCAAAAGCAGGGTGCGCAAATCCGTGGTCGGAAATCCCCACTTCTTTAAGCCCCTTTTCTTTTGCCGCTACGGCGTTATCGATTATTTGACCTTTACCGTGGCTAAACACGGTATGCGTATGATAATCGGCTGTAAGAATCATTAAAACTCCCCTATATATTCGACCTCCTCTGAAAGGCGTACTCCGAATATATTAAATATTTCTTCTTTTATGTACTGAATAAGCGCATAAACGTCTGATGCCGTTGCGCGTGAATCGGTCAATATAAAATTGCCGTGCCGTTCGGAAACTTTTGCACCGCCCAAAGTGTATCCTTTTAATCCCGCCTTGTCTATGAGCGCGCCAGCGGAATACTTCGTGGGGTTTTTAAAAACCGAACCGCAACTCTTTCCCGTCGGCTGAACGTTTTTTCTGCGTTCGCGATATTTCTTTATATTGTTCATAACCGCGTCGCGTTCGCAACCGTCAAGTTTGAAAGATGCAGAAACAACCGTTTCTTTCTTGCCTAAAAACCGACTTTTACGGTAACTAAACTTGCAATCTTCTTTATCGTAAATCTTTATTTTTCCACCGCAAAGCGTTTCTACGGTAGTAATCCTATCCGAAATATTATGTCCGAAAGCGCCTGCGTTCATAACGACAGCACCGCCGACCGTTGCAGGTATCCCCGAAAGCGCTTCTAAACCAGTTAAACGGTGGTCTAACGTGAACTTAATAAGTTTATCTAAATTAGCGCCTGCCATTGCGCGCACTTCGTCTCGCTTAAAAAATACGTCGGATAGTTTTTTTAAGCAAATGATAATTCCCTCGTAACCGTTATCGGAAACTAAAACATTAGTGCCGTTGCCGATAACTTTATATTTTACCCTATGCTTTTGAGCAAGCGTAGTTAAAAGGTTTAGACCGTATAAACTATCTACTTCGGCAAAATATTTAGCCTTTCCCCCCACGCCCAAAGCGGTGTGTCTTTTCATAGGTTCATTAAAGCGTATCTTTGCGTGTGTAAATTCCAAGAGTTCGTCTTTAAAGCCCATATAACTCCTTATATCATTTTACTATATTTTAAGGTTTTTTTCAAGGTTAAACGAGTATATTTTTTATTTTATTTAGCGCGTCGGCACTACCACTTACCGCTAAAAGCGAAATTTCTTGTAATTCTTTAAGTTTTTCCGAAGGGGTAAACGCAGAAATAGTTGAAAAATTTTCTACCGACTGCACGTCGATAAATTTTTCGTCGTCGTATTTGACTTTTACAAATTCTGAAAACATTGCTATCTCGTTAAGCGAACCTTGCACCGCATCAGATAATAGATGTTCTGTAAATTCTTGCGCGTAAAACCGCTTTATTTGGTCAGTTGCAGTAACTGAAATATACTGATACAAATCGTTATAGGCGGTAAGCGGATAAGCGTTTACTTCAAAACCGCGATTTTTCAGCCTAACCAAATCGCATTGAGTTGCTAAAAAGTAAGGCGTTTTTCCTGCCGTAAACTTGACGTATGCGTCCATAGGTGGCTTTACTTCAACCTTATTTGCAGTTATCCCTTCTAATGCAAGCGCGGTAAGCGGTTGCGTAAATTCTGCTTGGGAAACCAGTAATTCTTCAAAATGTATAATCTTTTCCGTATTTTCTACTAACGACGGATTTTCTATTAAAACGTATCCACCGCGACACCAAGCGGTTGCAAAACACTTATCGCCAACCAAACCGCCTTTTACTTTGCGAGCGGGTGAAATTTCACCAAA
>JAFVTK010000027.1 GCA_017503265.1 Clostridia bacterium
ATAAACTGCAAACTGCTTTAATAGTTTCTTCCGTATAAACGACACCGCTAGGGTTGTTAGGAGAATTTAATATTAACGCTTTCGTGTTTTCGGTAATTTTACTTTCTAAATCGGATATATCAATTTGAAAAGTATTTTCACTCGGTTTTGAAACAACTAGTTTTGCCCCTGCGTTCTCTACGAAAACTCTATATTCCGTAAAAAACGGTGCAAAAACTACGCACTCATCACCATCGTTAATTACTGCTTTTAAACATATCGAAAGAGAAGCCGCCGCGCCACAAGTCATATAAATATAATCAGGCGTTAAATTTAAATTAAAACGCTTATTTATATTTTCAGCAACTGCCTTTCTTACTAGTAAATCTCCTTGCGCGGAAGTGTATCCGTGTAGCGCAGTAGGACTTTCTGTGTTAATAAGGTCTTTAATTGCTTGGGTAACTTCTATCGGTGGTTCTACACTAGGGTTTCCTAAACTGAAATCAAAAACGTTTTCCGCACCGATTTCTGCGCCACGCACTTTACTATATTCAAAAATTTCCCTAATTATGGACCTTTTACTACCTAAACCAAATGCTTTTTGATTATAATTCATTATTAACTCCCATATTCAACAATTTTAATGCATTTTTATAGAATATTTTATCTTCGGTTTCTTTACCTAAATTGTACGATTTTAAAATTTCAGCATCAGTTTTAATATCACGCCACGGGCAATCTGTTGCAAACAACACTTTATCCTCACCGTGCTTATTTAGTATGTCCTTAAATAGATTTTCATTAATTTCGTGAAGCGTATACGCCGTGTCAAAATACAAGTCTTTGCCTGCAAGAAGTTCAAAAACTTGTTCCCATTGCTTATGCCCACCGTAATGCGCTAAAACAAATTTATCGTGGTTAACCTTTTCAATGACTTTTAAAACTCTTTCAGGTGGACATTTGACCGGTTGATCAATATAGCCGTCATCAACACCAGCGTGAGTAACTACGATTAAATCGTATTTTTTTGCACATTGTAAAATTTCAATATAACCGTCGTCGTCTATAAAAGTGTCTTGGTAATCAGGATGTATTTTAACCCCCTTGATGCCAAGTTCTTTTAAGTACGCCATTTTACCATTAATATCTTCACATTTAGGGTGCATACCACCAAAAGATATTAGTTTTTTATCACCTGACGAAAATTTTTCGTTTATCGTCGCGACAAACTTTGTTACACTTTCAAACTGTGTAGGCTTTGTAAGAACGGGAAGCGTTATGCATATGTCAGCATTTGCACGTTCACGCGCTAAAATCATACCTTCTACCGTACCATCAGTATAAGGAATATTATGCGACTTTGATGCGAGCGCATCAATAGTTGATTTTGCTATTTTATCGGGAAAAACGTGTGTGTGAAAATCTATTATCATAGCATTAAATTATTTAATTTCTTTATGAGATAAAGTTTTAACACCGTTTTTTGTAAATACTGCATCAGCTTTTTCCAAATCAGACGTTTTTAAAACAACGGACGCTTCGTCGCCGTCTATTGAAAGCCCGTACATATATTCGATATTAACGTCGCTATCAGACAAAATTTGTAACAATCCTTGCAAACTACCCGCTTCGTGATTAATCTGCAAAATTATAACGTCGGTAAGCATAGTTGAAAAACCGTCTTCTGCAAGTTTTTCTTTGCCTAGTTCAGGATTATTAACGATTAAACGTAAAAGCCCGTATTCCGTAGTGTCTGCAAGCGAAAGTGAAAGTATATTGACACCGTTAGTTTTCAATACTTTCAAAACTTCACCTAAACGACCTTGTCTATTTTCAATAAATACTGATAATTGTTTTGCTACCATTATATTTTCCTCCCTAATTTTAATATAATTTACGTTTATCTTGAACGTGTACTGCCTTGCCTTCACTTCTAACCAAAGTATTAGGTTCAACAATTTTTACTTTCGGATTAATCCCAAGCGCTTGTGATAAAACGTGTGTAATTTTTTTCGTCAATAATTCTAAACCTTTAATTTCATCAGTTAAATATTTAGGATTAACTTCAACTAAAATTTCAAGTGTATCAAGATTGTTTACGCGGTCAACAATCATCATATAATGCGGTGAAACTTCTTCAACGTCAACGAGCGCTGCTTCAACTTGACTTGGGAATACGTTTACGCCACGAATAATAAGCATATCGTCAACTCTACCCTTAAACCTACTAATTCTAGCGCTAGTTCTACCACACTCGCAGGTAGAGTAATCAATACTGGTTAAATCTTTCGTTCTATATCTAATAAGTGGCAAACCTTCTTTGGTTAAAGTAGTGAACACTAACTCGCCAGTTTCACCTGCTTTTTGCGTAGTGAGTGTAGCCGAATCAAGTATTTCAGGATAAAAATGGTCTTCACAAACGTGTAAACCTTTATGGAAACGGCAATCACAAGCAACACCAGGTCCCATAACTTCACTTAAACCGTAAATATCGTGAGCGTGTATATGTAAACGTTCTTCGATATCTTTATGCATTTTTTCCGTCCAAGGCTCTGCACCGCAAATTGCACATTTAAGCTTAATATCTTTAATTTTATCTTCGGCTTCCAAAATTTCAGCCAAATGTAACAAGTAAGAAGGCGTACATGCTATTGCCGTTGCACCAAAGTCAACCATCATAGTGGTAAGTTTTTTAGAATTACCAGTACTCATAGGTACTACCATAGCGCCAAGTTTTTCTGCGCCGTAATGTGCACCTAATCCACCGGTAAATAAACCGTAACCATACGCAACTTGAATTATATCGTCTTTGGTAACGCCCGCCATTGCAAGACATCTTGCCACGCATTCAGCCCAAATATCGATATCTTTACGAGTATAACCAACTACGGTTGCTTTACCCGTCGTACCACTTGATGCGTGAACCCTTACAATTTGAGAGTGTGGAACTGCAAAAAGCCCAAAAGGATAATTATCCCTTAAATCGTCTTTCGTAGTAAAGGGAAGTTTAACTATATCGTCAATATTTTTTATATCGCCTGGTTCTAACCCCATAGCTTGCATCTTTTTGCGGTAAAAATCAACGTTGTGATAAACGTAGTCCACAAGTTTTACAAGCCTAGCGCTTTGAAGTGCAGACAACTCATCACGGCTCATACATTCTTTGGTTTCGTTCCAAATCATTTTTTTATCTCCCTAATTTTCATAACCTTTTATAAAGGCTTTTTCGTTTATTTCAATAGTTTTTTGCGGAACAGTTTTTTCAATAACTGAAATCCACTCTGCTTTATCAAAACCGATATATTTAGCGGCAAGCCCTAAAACCACGGAATTAAGAACTTTACTATTACCCAACGTTTGTGCAATTGCACCACCGTCGATAACGTGTACGTTATGTTCTTTTTTAAGTTCTTCAATAATGTTCTCTGGATATTGACTTGCGCCGATAACTACGGTCATAGGATCAATTCTACAATCGTTAACGATAAGCACACCGTCTTTCTTTAAGAAATGCGCGTATCTTAACGCCTCTAACCTTTCAAAAGCAATTAAAATATCTGCTTCACCTTCTTCAACGACTGGTTCGCTAACTTTTTCACCGTATCTTACGAAAGTAACTACGCTACCACCACGTTGTGCCATACCGTGAACTTCGCTAATTTTTACGTCAAAACCTGCATTTAGCGCAGTTTTACCTATAATTCTGCTAGTTAATAGAGTACCTTGTCCGCCTACGCCGACAATCATAATATTTTTATTATCCATATTATTTTTCCACCTTATCTATTGCATTAAATTTGCAGTAACTCTTACACAAGCCACAGCCGTTACACATGGTTTGGTCTATTTTCACCGTTCCGTCCGCTTGCTTGGTTATTGCAGGGCAACCGATTTTTAAGCACATACCGCATTTTTTACATTTTTCAGGATTTGCTACGCATTTATATGGGAATTTTTGACCTTTAAGCAACGCGCAAGGTGCTTTTGCAATTATTACAGTCAAAACTTCACCATTAACCGATGCTTTTATAACTTTTTCAAGTTCAACAATATCAAATGCGTTTACTTCTATTACGTTAGGAACGCCGATTGCTTTGCATAACTCTGCAAGATTTATAGCATAAGTGTCTTCACCTTTTAAGGTTTTACCTGTCGCTGCATGTTGTTGATGCCCCGTCATACCAGTAGTGCGGTTGTCAAGTATTAATACAGTACCAGTCGCCTTGTTATAAACCATATTAACAAGTGAATTAATCCCGGTATGTAAGAAAGTTGAATCACCGATAACGGCTACCCAGTTTTTAAGGAATTCTTTACCGCGCGCTTTTTCAATACCGTGTAAAGACGAAATACTTGCGCCCATACATAAAGTACTATCAATTACGCCAAGCGGAGCAACTGCACCAAGCGTATAACAACCTATGTCGCCAGCAGCGTGAATTTTTAATTTATTAAGAACTGAAAATACGCTTCTATGTGGACAGCCTGGGCATAAAATAGGCGGACGATTAGGCGCTTCCTTTTTATCAAAACAAATACCGTTTTCGTTAAATAATGCTTTTTTAAGCATATTTGCGCTATATTCGCCTTGTCTTGTAAACAACTCTTTACCTTTTACGTCATACCCCCAAGCCCTTACTTGTTCTTCAATAACGGGTTCAAGTTCTTCAAAAACGTAAACGGTTTCAACTTTTGAAATGAAATCTTCAATTAATTTTTTAGGCAACGGATTGACTAGTCCAAGTTTTAACACGCTAGCATCAGGACAAACTTCTTTAACGTATTGATATGCAATACCACTAGTAATAAATCCGATTTTTTTATCGTTAATTTCTACTTTATTAATCGGAAAATC
>JAFVTK010000028.1 GCA_017503265.1 Clostridia bacterium
CACCGTATTCGTGTTCACACTTTGACTGCTTGTTTTTCTTTACTGCGTTTGAAATGGCGATAATACCGCCGGTTACTATAGCGACAGCCAATACTGCGCCGATTATTATTAAAATAAGTCTTGTCTTTTTAGACATTTTAATTTTCCTCCTTTAAAAATTTAAAGGGGTGTAAACTTAATTACACCCCTTTTTTCTATGCTTTTAACTAGAATTTTAGCGTAAAAGCATACCAAGTAACGCCTTATCCGACTCTTGGAAGGGCTTAATTTTACACTCGTAAATTACTCCGTCTTCATCTACGGATTTTACGCCGTAAGTATTGCCCGTCATAGTAACTCTTCCCTTTTCATCCTTGATTTCAAACGGTGAAACGGTAAGTTCGGCTTCGTTTGAGTCACCAAATACTATTTCAAGTACGGTATAACCCCCAAAGTCCGGTGGCGTTATTCTAACCTTTACTTCTTTGCCTCTTATTACGCCTTTTACAAAATACGAAAAATGCTCTTTATTATCTTTGCCTAAATATGATTCTCTTTCTACCATTATCTTTGCTTTATTCATATTAAATTCTCCTTATTATGCTTATTTCTTTCCTTTCTTTTCTGCTTTTTCAGGCTCAGGTAACTTAGTACCCTTTTCTCTTGAATACGCTTCCGCCTGTTCTTTGGTAAAGCCTGCTTCCATTGCCTTCTTGTAACGATACAAGCCCGCATTATCCGATTGGGCAAGCATATATCCCGACCTTAAACCTTTATTATAATCGTCTAAAGGTTGGTCTTTGTTAGGACCTCTTTCGTGAATACCTTTCTTACGCTCTTCGGCATAGCCTTTCGCTCTCTTTTTAGGGCTAAACCATTTTCTAATTTTATTGTCTGCCATATTAGTTCTCCTAAATTTTTAATTTATTGTGCCTACTTCTGTTGAAAGTTTTTCTTTCGGTTTTCGGCTATTAAGTTGTTTTTTATAATTAGCACTCTTTGCCTTTCTTGGAACAATCCGTCCCGTGCAAATTTGTGTAGGTGGCCACCTTTACCGCTTGCGACACGAAACTTTTCGTCTAAATCTTCGCAATGAGTGTTATTACCTTATTCTTGGCTTTAAGTCAACGTATGGCTGATTTTTTGAAAGGATTAGATGCAAGCAAGACGGGATTTTTGCGAGATTTTTGCAAGGGAATTACCTTGTTGGTAATCGGAATTGCAAAAAGCCGTAAAAAGACTAGTATTGCGATCTAGATAAGACTTTCAATTTCTGCCACGAGTTGACTTAAAGACTATTCAATATAAGTGCGTGTATACATTGTGGACGGTAAGCGCTTGCCATTTTTATTCTTTCGCTTGCCATAAACGGTTTTATATGCAATTTCTCTTTCCGGCGTTCGCTTGTAATACGTATCGTCGCTAACTACCTGACTTGCACCGCTACTATCCGTTACGATATGTATTTCTTGCTTTACGATAAAGCCTTTCGTTCGGTAGACGTTGGTTGCATTTACCATAAAATCCATCGTCGCTACTATCATACCTTCCTCCTTATTTTTCAACTTGCGTTTGGCTTACTGAAATCCGACAGTATTGATATCCATATGGATTTTTCTTCTTCTGGGGCTTGTTCTATGTACTTTCTTATCAAACTTTCTTGTTCGTTTGTTAAATATTGCTTATATAAATAGTATTTATCACTTATATAAACACCCCCATCGTGCCCTCGCTTTGTTTCAATCGGATGTTTTAAAGTCAAAAAGGTCAAATCTCGCCTTATCGTACTTTCTCCAACACCAAACTCCACAGCCAAGTGGGCAACCGTCGTTTTACGGCATCTACATAGATATTTAATTATTTCGATTCTACGTTCTGCCGTATCTATCATTACTCACCTCAAAGTTGTACCCGTAGTTTACAACTCAAACTGCTAACCTACTGACCAGTTTGAAAAAATAATTTAAAAATTTTTTTTAAATAAAAAAAGACCGCATAATCCTTCTTCGATTACACGATCTTTCCTTAAAGTATTTACTTTTTAAAGCCTATCTTATCCCTTTATTTGTTAATCCTGTTACGTTTTGTCCTTGTACTTCAAAAGATAAATCGTGTAAATCTAAAGTTTTGCGTCTTTTGTTTATATAATGATTTATCTTTTGTTATAACTTGCTATATCTTGTTAGTCAATTATTCCATCCTCTATATCAGCGATATAAAACGAAGCATCATATCCTATAACACTTTTATAATGCTCTCCCACGTTTTTGATAAAATCAGCAATTTTATTTTTCTTAACGATACTAACCGTACAACCGCCAAAGCCCGCTCCCGTCATACGAGAACCTATACATCCCTCTTGCATTTCAGCGCCTTCAACTAAAGCATCTAATTCTTTTCCCGTTACTTCATAATCGTTTTTCAAGGAATAATGCGATTCGTACATTAACCTACCAAAACGCTCTAGATTGCCCGACTGCAATGCCTCTACACTCTTTTTTACTCTCTCACACTCGCTTGTAACGTGCTTTGCTCTACGGTATAACCTTTCACCTAACAAATCTTTATACTTCTCTACACTTTCCACTGAAACTTGTGAAAGATTTTCGGCTTTTATCTTCGTTTGTAAAATTTCTAAAGTTTTTTCAACTTCACTTCTTCGCTCGTTATATTTACTCTCTCTTAAATTGTGTGGTTTATTGCAATTAGCAAGCACCAATACGTAATTTTGCAAATCGAGAGGAACGTAAACGTAATCGAGATTTGAGCAGTTTAAAAGCACCGCATAATTCTTCTTTCCGTTTGCCGACGCAAACTGATCCATAATACCGCAGTTTACACCACAGTAATTATTCTCTGCCCGTTGCGATATAACAGCAAGTTCAACCTTGTCTATTTTGTTTCCACCAAGTTTTGCAAGAGTGTAAGCAGTAACTACTTCTATCGCTGCGGAAGACGAAAGTCCACTACCGAAAGGAACGGTGCAATCGTACAAAATATCGCAACCAATCAACTTATAGCCCGCCTTTTTCATTTCATCGGCAACGCCTGCTTGGTAATTTCCCCAAGCAAGATTTTTATAATTTTGAGTGTTTTCTAAATCAATTTCCACCCTATCGTCAATGGTTGTTGCGGCAATTCTCATAAAATTAGTGCCGTTTTTTCTTACTGCAACCGTGCATTTGAGCGATAAAGCAGCAGGTAAAACTTGCCCACCGCAATAGTCTATATGCTCGCCTATTAAGTTTACTCTACCTGCCGCAGAATATATATCCGTTGGATATTCTTTAAAAATATCGTAAAATAGTTGTTTCATTCTATTTGTAATAAACAATGTCCTCAATTTCCTTCGTTGTCTTTAAACTCGTCGTTTTTTCCGACTCTTGTAATTTTGCTATTCCTTTAGGAATACTCGTTCCCGTATGCAATGCAATATCTTTTATAATCTCAAATTCCGACTTGTTATCATCTAAACCTAATGCTATAGCAATAGTACTTGGAAATTTATACGGACTTGCCGTTGAAACAATAAGTGTTTTACTATCCATTTTCAGATTTTTATAACAGTAAAACGCAACTGCTGTATGCGGGTCAATCAAATAATTATTCTCATCAAACGCCGTTTTAATAGATTTTAACGTTTGGTTTTCATCCGCATAAAATCCTATAAACTCTTCCATAAAGGATCTTTCTTCTTCGTTTAAAGAATAAACGCCTTTTTCGTTTAAATCTTGCATAAGAGATTTTACTCTATCTCCGTTTTTTCCAGTCGCCAAATACACGAGTCTTTCAAGATTTGATGAAACTAATATATCCATTGCCGGGGAATTAGACTTTTTAAACTGCCTATTTTTATCGTAAACACCCGTTGTGAAAAAGTCAGTCAAAACGTTATTTACGTTAGACGCGCAAATAAGTTTATTTATAGGAATACCTATTTGCTTAGCAATATAACCTGCAAAAATATCCCCAAAATTACCCGTAGGAACGCAAATATCAAAACTTTCCCCAAACTTAATCCAACCCGATTCAACACCCCTAAAATAAGCGTATACGTAGTATATAATTTGCGGTACTAACCTACCTATATTGATTGAGTTTGCAGAAGAAATTAGCACCCCGCTATCTTTAGGGTAAACCTTAAATATGCCTTTTACGAAGTTTTGACAATCGTCAAAGTTTCCTTCTATCGCAAACGCTTTCGTTCTCTCGTCGGTATAATATAGCATCTGCTTTTCTTGTATTTCAGACACCCCTTTATACGGATATAATACGACGGTATCAAACGTTCCGCTTTTCATAAAACTAGATAACGCTGCACCTCCAGTATCTCCAGACGTTGCAACTAAAATAAGCGACTTGTCCGTAACATTATTTTTCTTTTTAGCAACATCAATGAGGAAGGGAAGTATTGTAAGCGCCATATCTTTAAAAGCAAGTGTAGGTCCTTTATATAATTCTAAAAAACTTAAACTATTAAAAGTTTTGAACCCAACCATACCCTCTTCAAAATTAACTTGATCGTACGCACTATTTACGCAATATGCAATTTCTTCATCCGTATAATCGTCTAAAAAAAGTTTAAATACCTCAATCGCTATTTCTTGGTAAGTTTTTTTAATCCACGTAGCATCAAACTCTATGGTAGGAAAAACTTCAGGAATAAACAATCCCCCGTCACTTGCAAGACCTTTTAAAATAGCCTTACTTGCCGTTAATCTTTCATTACTTCTCGTACTTATATACATATAGCATCACAAATCAATTCTAAATTTTTAGTTTATAACCATTTAATTTCATACGGTTTTAACGTAATTTCGTTTGCCTTACCTTTCATATCGTAAAATACAGTCGTTTGCTTTTCGCTCGTGTTATTTGTTATAGCGTATCTATCGCCGTAGAAATGGGCTTCCGTCAAAGGATTTGTACAATAGGACTTCTTGTCCATATCTTCCTTTCCTGCCGTCCAAAGTATCGCTCTATATAAAAGTTTAGCGTTTTCAGCCGAATAAGGAATACCCGTTATATAAAAACTTCTGCCCTTACCGTAGTTATTGGTAGCCATTTTTACTTCGCCAACGTTTACCTTTCTCGTAAATCTATCCGAGAATACGATATCTACGACGTTAGTTCCGTCTAAAGCAAAGATATTTTTCTTGTCTTCGCCGTAGTCAACGGGGGTATTAATTCCGTCTAAAATGAAATGCTCGTCGTGTTTTTCGATATTATATTTATCTTCGCCAAGGGAAATTCCACACTCTTTATCAACCCCTAAAACGTCCGAAAGTTGGAAGAATTTACCGTTATTTTGAATAGCGGTAGGCTCGCCTACGCCAATAAATCCACCGCCGTTATAAACGAATTTTCTAACTGCTGTAATTACTTCTTCATCAAGCCAGTTTTCACCGCCACTCCAAGCAGTTCCTGCGTCGCCTGCGTTTATAACTACGTCAAACTCGTCAAGTCTACCTGCTTTTACGTCTTCAAAATTGATAAATGAAACGTCCACGGGCATTCCCGATAACGCTTCGTAAATGCCTTGATAAGAATAACTTTGTTGATACCAAAGTTCGTGAGCCGTCATATTGCACATCCAACTGCGCTTTTTGCCCCAAGCGTTTAAAACTGCAACTTTTGCAAAATTCTTAGGCGTTTGAGTTTTTACGGTATCGTAAATATATCTAAATTCGTCGCAAATTTCAGCCGCTCTTTGAATAAATTTGGGGAATTTTGCAGCGAGTTCCAAATAACCGCCAAAACCTATTCTATCAAGTGGATTTCTCATCATTGCCCTTCTTGCAGTTATCCAGTTGTTGTTAAGTTCTTTTACGGCGTTGTCTTCATTTCCTTCAAAGAAGGTATCGGGGAAGAAATAAGGTAAAAATCTTCCTTCTTTATATCTAACCCCTTCGACGTCGGAAAGCATTCTAACGGTTACGCCACCCCCGACACTACCAACTAACGCATCCAAGCCCAACTCTTTATATCTTTCACCAAATATTTCCGCGCCTATCCAACAGTCGCCTAAAAACATCATTGCTTCTTTGTCGTTTTCGTGAGTGATTTTTACTAAATCTTTTACCGTTTCAACAACAAAGTTTTCTACGAAAGCCATCCAGTCTTTATATTCTTTCGTCGGAATACGGTGAGTTTGATTATAATACCCTGCGTCAACGAGATATTCCGCCCTCATTTTATAGCCGTACTGCTTTTCAAAATCGTCAAGCATACGTGGACTTACCGCCATATTGTAACCGAACCAGTCTACGTTTCTCTCTTTTCCGTGTTGGTTGAAAACGAGCGAAAACATATATAAAAACGTCGTAAAACGGATTACGTTGCTTTCAGGGTTTTCGTCGCACCATCTTTGTAAATTTTCTCTTATAAACTTTTTCGTCTTTGGGTAATACGGGTCGTACATTATATGGTGTGGCTCGTCCCAGTTGTTGGTTATGTAATTATACATGTGAACGGGATGCCACAACGAAATACCTAAAAACGCAACCGTATATTGATGGAAAGGCGTAGCGTTTTTTATGACAACGTTACCGCTATCCTGGTCTATAAGCCAATTATCGTGTATTTTGCCCGTCGTTCTGTCTATAACTTCAATATGCTTTACTGCATCGGGAGAGAAATCCGGTTTTACCTGTTCGGCGTAAAATGTGTCCATCAAATGAACGGTCAACGTTTCTTCCGTTGCCGTTATAAACGGCGTCATAATGAACATATGTTGCCACTCGTCAGGATTGTTTTTCGCCCACTCGTGATTGCCCCTATCTACGAAATATACGTTATAAACCTTGTCGGCAATCTCCTTGGGATTTTTAGGGAGTTTTACACCGTCGCAATCTCTTACTGCATCTGCTCCCCAAAGGTCGGCTATCTTTTTAGTTCCTTCAACGTAATTTTCGTCTGTGGGAATAGTAATTCTACCTTTTCTCATTTTTTCTCTCCTATATTTCGTTTCTTTTAATCTTTAATAATTACATCTTCATCGCTTAAAATATAAAACGATGCGTCGTAACCAATAAAGTTTTTATAGTGTTTCCCTAGGTATAATTTCATCTTAAAGTCTATTATATTTTGGTTCTTTGGTCAAGACATTTAAAAATGTTTATTAATGTACGAATGTATTAAAATTTATTCCATTTTTTCTAACGACAACACTGCGTTTAAGTGATAAAGCGGTAGGTTAAACTTGCCCACCGCAACAGTCTATTTGTTCTCCATTAAGTTTACTCGACTAATATATTTCTTTGATTTCACCTATTATCATAATATACCTTAAAATATCTTTCTCCTAGTTCATAAAGGGCTTGACGGCAAAAATGTATATCGTCGCCATTTCCCGTTTTTTGATTATTTGAAAGCAAATCACAAGTTTCTACAAACCCCGATTTTTTATTATCGTTTACAACGCGACGGATTTCGTTTACAATAGGTTCGCAAATTTCTAAATTTTTATTTTTCCAATCGTTTACAAAATCACCTGCAACAAATGGAATTTCCGCGCCATATCTGTTACGAACAAAATTAAGTATAAAACTTATTTTTTCGTAGTATTTAGCAGGGGCAAATCCTTCACCTGCATCATTTTCTCCTTGATGCCACAATAGCCCAACGACTTTATTTTTCGAGTTTAACGATAAGGCATAGTCAACCATATCTTTAAGACGTAAAAATAAAAAACCTTGCTCACTCCAATTCCCTTGTTTAAAACCCGTTCCTCCAACAGCAGTTCTTACAATAAGCAATTTTCTCCCTTTCCCCAAAAGTCCTTTCCCTATATACTCTTTTGCAAATGAAAGGGAAAAATCGCTTCTCATATATCCACAAATTTCTCTTTCTTTTGCAACGTCAATAACGTATGGAAAGTCCTCTTCTGGTTTTATAAAAAGACCCGTTTCAGTCTTTTCTATTTCTCTCTTGTCGTAAAGATAAATTATTCTATCGTCTATTTCATACTCTTTATCAATTTCACCGACTCCGTAACCAACGGCATTAGATTGTCCCGCTTGAATTATTATATCGTAATCACTTAAAAACAATTCACACATACTTCACCTTTATTTTTTAATATAAAATTTATCGCTTTCTTCAAGTCCTATATAGTCAACTGCTTTTTCAAAATATTCTCTAGCGTTTTTTGAGACTCCGCGAGAATGTGCGTCGCTTCCCATATAAAACTTACAACCACATTCTTTTGCTATTTTATACACGTCGAAATATTGCACGCCTTCGTTTAATATTCTCTTAATATCGTCACGATTAAGTTCTATTCCTACTCCCAACTTAGCCGCCTTTGTAAACAATCTACGCATATCTTCTTTTTTTATAGAATCAAACGTTTTTCGCCAGTTTTCACTCGTACTTCTATTTGTTAAACCACACGTTAAATGAGCAATACCAACTTTATGGAAAGGTAAATCGGAATTAAGTAAGCACTCTAATCTTTCCACCCATAATTTTGCACGATATTCAGGATCGAAATTATTAACGTCTGCCGCATGCATATGTAAATGCGTTGTCGGTACTAAAATAAAAGCAAAATCGTCGTATCTTTCTTTGGGAATACCGATAATATTTTCTTTATCCATATCAGTTTCGCAACCAAACAAAAACTCCACCCCACCTATTTTAGGCAAAGGAAGAGCCTTACAAATATGCTCGTAATCTTGCGTTTCGTAAAAATCGTCCCTTGTTTTTGAAGGAACTAATTTATCCCAGTAATGATCGGTTAAAACTATTTGCTTATAACCTGCCTCTTTTGCTTCTTTAATTATACTATCGGGAATTTGCCCTTCATCTGCAGCGCAAACTGAAAGAATTGTATGAATATGCAAATCGTGATCAACTACGTATCTCATCTTTATCTCCTTTAAACGATTAAATATCTACTTATATAATTTTTGATTAATCAAAACTTCTGAATTCGTACCGTAAAACACGTCTTTTCTTCCGCTTACCATTTTGCAAAACTCGTCGAATTCTTCCCACGATAAATGTCCTGCATCTATCTCGTACGAATGTCCCCAAACGTAAAAAATCCTATCTTCTGCAGTTTCTTCGCTAATGAACTTTTTCCACAGGGTTTTCATTTCATTTAGATTTACAAAATGAACTGTAGGATTAAATCTAAGTAAATTGTCTTGCGGAACAAATTCTCCCGTTGCGGTTATCGTACGGGAATACTTTACCCCCGTTCTTCTTTTAATAATTTCAGCAACTCTATCGTCGTTATTCTGTCCGCCGTTAGGGTACGCCATACCAACTACTTCATAACCAACTAAATCGCTTAAAGTGAGCCTATCCCTTTCCACTTGATAAACTATCGCTTCTTCGCACATTCTTGGTAAAAACTCGTGAGTTAACGTATGTACGGCTACTTCGTGCCCCTTATATAAGTCTTTAACTTCGGAAAATTGAACCTTGCTATGGTCAACTATTCTGCCGTTACACTCAAGTTTTGGTTCTAACCCCAAAAGAGAAGAATTAAGGTTAAAAGTTGATTTTAAGCCGTATTTATTTAATATTTTAACAAGTTGTTTATCTTGTCTTACTCCGTCGTCAAAACTAAACGTAACGGCTTTATTCTTACCTTCCCACATATTTACTCCTTATCTAAAAAACTTTTTATTTGCCTATATATGGTGTCCATTCCTTCAACCGTTGGATGCCCACCTTCTTTTTTAACTTCGGACAACTCAATAGTTTCAATCCCAAATCTTTTCGTTTCGCTTTTGATATGGCTAACTATCTCATCTTTCAATTCGTCGTTAATAATAAAATATATTTTTGTTTGTGGCAAAACTCTTTTTAATTCTTGTAATAAATAAGTTATTGCAGGAAATACAAAATATAAATCTTCGTGAGTGATATTATCCGTTTTTACTTCGCCTAACGGAGAGTTTGCCCAACTGTCGTTTGTTGCTCCAAAAAGCAATAACATATCTATTTGATTTTTTTCAAAAAAACCGCTACTTAACATATTGTGATAACGGCGTATAAACGATTTCGTTTGAGAGCAATCTGCACCGTCATATCCCGTGTAGCAAATTGTCGCCCCCGTCCAACTGTCGTTTACGACTAAATTATAACCTTTATCGGCTATAAGTTTCGCCCACCAAGTATTTTCAAAATCAATTTTGCTTGCAGGCGCACCGTCTTCTCTGCCGTTTTTACAATAGTACGTGCCATACCCTTCAGGTATATAGCCCTCATACGTTGAATAACTATCCCCAAAAATCATTAAGTTCATTATTTACCTCTTTGTTTACCTTTTATTACTCTTATAATAAATTCTGATATGCCTATCACAACTGCGACGAAACAAACAAAAAATAAAAGCCAAAAAACGAAATTCCAACCGTACAAGTCGGCTATAAGCCCTAAACCATAAGAACTTATCATACTTCCAATATAACAACAACCGTTAAAAATACCTGCTACCATACCTGAATTTATTTTATCTTTCCAGTAAAGAGGCATTACGCTTGTTATTAGGTTGTTAGTTCCTTGCATTGAACACGCAATTATAGCAAAACTTATAACGGCAACAATAAAGATATTGAAATGCAACATAGTTATAACAATGCCTATCAAAATACAAGAAACTGTAAATAATATAGTACAAATTGAAACAAAATTTTTAATTTTTTTATTTAAAGTAACGACAACCGTAGCACCAAATATTGCGCAAAGCGGTAACAATAACGTCAATAAAATACTTATGTAATCCGGTAAACCGTAAATGTCTTTTAAAACTATAGGAACCCACGTGGTTAATCCGTCTTTTATTAAATTCGTCATTATCGCATAAATTCCAAATATAATAAATATGCCCCAAAGGTTTTTCATAGATCCTTTACGTTTAATTTCTACGTTATCTTCACCCTTTTTAAAATCTTTCGATTCTATCTCGTTACTTAACTGTCCACTTCTTAATTTTTTTGCAAGTAATGGCGACGAAATAAACCAAGTAATGGCAATAACAGGTAACAGTATTCCTGCCATAAAGAAAATCAGTTTAAAAACTTTTAACGCCACAAATAACGCACTTAATCCGTAAACTAAAAACGTACCCGTAGCAACGGTAGTACCCATAACGACTACGGCTTTTGACATATACTTTTTATCTAGCGTCTCGGATAAAAATCTAATTAAACTTACCCAAAGCACGGATAACGCACCACCGTTAATAACCCAAAGATATTTAACGATTTCAAAATTAGTTACAACGCCTATTAAAATATTGGAAATACCCGATAATATAAGACCGCCAAAAACAACGTATTTAAGATTGTATCTCTTACAAAAAAGCCCGTTTATAATTTGACCTGCGCCGTATGCAAAAAAGAAGAACGAACTTACCGTCCCCGATTCTGCATGCGAAATGTTGAAAGCGTTTTCTATCTGAATTATGTTAGCATTATAACCCAATTTACCTATGTACGAACACGCGTAAACTATCCAACACAAAACTATAAGCAGGTAGGAATATTTCTTTAAATCTTTTTCTCTATTTTCAGCATTCTTTTCCTTTTTATTTTCCTTACTCATTTTTTAATTTATCGTTATTATCCCCCTTAATTTCTCTAATATCAGACAATATAGAAATAAGTATTGCTAAAACCCCAAGCGTTACGCCTATTACAAAACCCCAAGTAACGTTTTCTTTACCCATTAGAATAGATATTATACTTGTTATTATAGAGGAAAACGGCATAATAATTGCAACAAAAGTTGCATCTACTACTTTTAACGCTTTCGCTCTCACTACCCAACAAATAGCATTAGTTACAATCGCAACGATTGCAATAAATAATAGGTGCAATAAATTAAACGAGATATTAATTTCTTCTATAACCGCACCGTTGATTTTTATAACGCTGAAAGCAATAGCAGTCGTCATAGACAAAACGAATTGTACGAACATCTGAATCATTACGTATAACCCAGAGTCTAAATCTTTTGCAAATGCCCCCGTTCCTGCAATATTAACACCATATAAAACCCCCGCAATAGCACATAAAATATCGCCTATACCAAAACTTATCTTTCCCGTTGACAAATCTATACCGCTTAAAAAAAACGCACTTAAAAGACAAATAAAACTCGCTATTAACTTAATTAGAGTCGGTTTCTTTTTTATAAACCAAAAAGATAAAAATGGAACTGCTATACAAGACAAATTCTCCAAAAAGGCATAATTTGTTGGCGTAGTATATTTCAATCCTAATTTTTGACAAATATTAGCAATAGATAAAAATACACCGAACAATATAGCCGTTTTAAAATATCGCGCATTAAGCATTTTCAACTTTTGCCAAGAATATATCATTATTACTGCTCCACATATTAAAGCGACGATTGCCGAATAAATAGCGGAAGAATAGTAACTGTATAATACCCCTGTAACGATAGGTGAAACACCCCATATTAAAACTACAAATATCAATCCAACGTAGGAAAATAAAATCTTTTTATCTTTTTCTCCTGTTCCTTTCTCACTCATTTCTGTTTATCCTTTTTTATTATGAAAATTCATTGCAAAACTGAAAAAGGAATATTTGTAATCGATATTATCTTCCTTCTTGTTCTGCAAGTTTATTAAACTTTTTAATTATTTCTATTTCTTTAGGATCATACGGGAAAAGACTTGGTCTAAACAAATCGTGCATCCACTTAGTAAAATCATAATTAGACCCTTCACCTTTTTCTAAATCAGCCCACAAGGTATCCCACGGTTCATTCGTTTGAGTTTTCCCAAGCACAAAACCCCAACAATAATTACTTACGTTAGTAATATATAATAGTGGATATACTTCTGCAACGTTGTTGTTTAAAATTCTATTTAACCATTCCGTCAAAAATATAGGACGGTTTTTCTGTTGGTAAAAACGAAGTTCCGGCACAAGTTTTTCAAACCTAGAATAACAGTGGAAACTAATTACGTCTGACATTTCAAGAGCGCATTTCCCAGCATCAGAAACAACCTCACCATCTTTTACTCCTCTCCACACGTCTGCAGTTAAAGGCTGAATAGGGTCTTCTGCCCTAACGATTTCAAATAAGGTTTTTAAAATTGCAATAGCACGCTCGTCGCTTATTTGATTGTTTGGCTCATTGTATATGTTCCAACAAAAAACCCTTTCGTCGTTTTTGTATCTTCTTACAGTCTTTTTTATAAACTCCAAAAACGTTTCTTTTAGTTCAGGATACTCATAATAATGCCTTACTGGAATAGCCTTTTCTTCTTCACTTAAAGGAAATCTTCCTTGATGATAACCAAGCGCATATTTTTGTTCACCCATAGCCTTTGGCACGAATTTTTCGCCACGTGGTAAATCTTCTTCGTGAGTTAATACAACCATTACCTTTTGACCGTATTTTGCGCACAAACTAACGTACTTCTCAAAAATTTCCATGTACGATTCAGGTTCAGCGTAATAAACGTCGAAATTTGCCCAAAGTCGAACGGTATTAAAACCGATTTTTTGACAAAGCGCAAGTTCTCGTTCTGCAGTTTTTAGTTTTTCTTCAGACTTGTATTGTTGAAACATATCTAATCTATTCGCACAATCGCTTCCTATAAAATTACAGCCACGAAGCCAACCTAATTTTTTATACCATTCATTTGCTTGTTCACAAGTCCATTGCTTATTCATTTTTAATCTTCCTTATCTAAACTTTTTAATTTCTTCCCAAACTATATCATCACACCAGTAATGATGTTTAGGCGTAATTACCAACTTGCAATTATCTTTGCAATTCACTTTGGAATATATCTTTTTAACGGTCTCATAACCCCTTTTAACTCCTTCAATCGGAAAGATAATATCTTCATTCCCGTTTATTATTAAAAGTTTTCTCGGTGCAATTAAAACCGCTAAATCTTGCATATCAAAATATCTATACGCTCCGTTTATATAATTGCAAGCGCAATGGTAAATATCCATAATTGATTCTGGATACGGGCAAAAGGCGCAACTTGGAGCGGAAAGTTTAATTCTTTCGTCATAGCAAGCACAAAAATACGAAGAAGTTCCACCACCCGAATTGCCCGTTATCATAATATCGTTTACGTCGCATTGTGGAAAATTAGGCAAAAGGTCTATTGCTCTAGAAACGTCCCACATTCTTTCTCCCAAAACACTTCTACCAAGTAACATTGCTACGCTTGCCGTGTGATGACACATTTTACCCCATCTTCTTTTTTCTTTTTGAGGTTTAGTTTCTCCCATACCCCTTTGCTCTATTGCAAGCGCAATATAGCCTTGTTCAACTGCCTGTAAAGCAAAAGCCACTCTAGGAATATCTTCTTCGTCCCCGTCGTATTTTGCAACGCCTATAGAGTTATGAAAGCCAGTAGAATGCCCTTGTAGTACGATTGCAACTGGATATTTTTCCTTTCCGGTATCCGGAATAAGCATATAGCATGGAACGACTGCCCCACGTTCACTTTCAAAAGTAAAGCGAATAAAACGGTATCCGTCTCTCATCTCGTCAATTTCAATATCTAAATTAGGTTCGCAAGCGTTTTGGGCAATCAAATCAAGTCCACTAAGTTCTATGAGTTTTGCCCTTATTCTTTCCTTTTGCGTTTCAAAAGACATGTTTTCATCAAACGAATATAAAGGCTTATTCTCCGCCAACAAATCGTGACATTTATCTCCGTTTACTATCATTTTATCTCCTTATTACCGTTTTTCAAAGGTATAATCAATAGTTGCAAAGTCGTTATTTTTAAATTTTACGAGCAACCCAAAGTTAATTAAATTTCTTCCCGAAAGGGTTAAATCAAGTTCTTTTATATGATAATTTGCGTTCTCGTCTAACCCTTGAGCGTAAATACGAGTTTCAACGCCGTTAGGAATAGATATAGGTCGCATAGCAGTAAGTTTTGCAACTCGTTTATCTTTAGAAACGACCATAACCGCAAATAAGTTTTCTTCAAGCGGATTATTTAGCCTATATAAATCGCCGTCTAATATCAACCTTTCATTTAGCCTATATTTATCTACTTGGCTCTTTATTGCCGTTAAGTCTTCTTCGCTTAATTTAGTCGTATCAAGTTCATAACCCGTAGCGCCCAAACTAGCGATATCCCCACGGCTACTAAACGGGGTATTTCTTCCGCATTGATGGTTTGGACAAACCGACACGTGGCAAGACTGCGACGATAACGGATAACACATACTCGTTCCGTACTGAATAATAGTCCGCATATAAGCGTCTGAATCGTCGCTAGTCCAAATTTGTGGAAAATAATAAAGCATTGCAGGGTCAAACCTACAACCACCGCTTGCGCAACCTTCAAAGAATATATTTGTAAAACCATTTACTATTCTTTCGCAAATATCGTATAAGCCTAAAACGTACCTATGATGAGTTTCTTTTCCGTTTACGCCAAGCCAAGCGGAATAATTTTCTGTAAGCGACCTATTCATATCCCATTTTACGTAATCAATAGGATGTTCTCTTAAAATTTTACTTACGCTTTCTACTATATAATCTCTTACTTCTTTTCTTGTTAAATCTAAAACGAGTTGATCTCTACCCGTACACGGCGTTAAACCATCTACTTTCATTGCCCAGTCGGGATGCGCCTTATATAACTCGCTTTGCTCGTTTACCATTTCAGGCTCAAACCAAAGCCCGAATTTTAACCCGTTTTTATGGGTATAATCTATAATCTCTCGTAAATTAACCTTTTCTTCATTGACAAGCCAATCGCCAAGCCCCGATTTATCGTGATTTCTCACCCCAAACCAACCGTCGTCTAAAACGAAGGTGTCAATGTTGGTATTTTTTACGCTATCTACAATTTTACATAATTTTTTTGTATTAAAATCAAAATAAGTCGCTTCCCAGTTATTAATAACGATAGGGCGACTTTTACTTACAAACCTTTCGTTTATAAGATATTTGCGATATAAATCGTGGAAAGAACGACTCATTTCCCCCAAGCCTTTATCAGAATATACCATTACAGTTTCAGGCGAAGTAAACTTTTCGCTAGGTTTTAATTCCCAAGAAAAATCATAGTCGTTTACGCCACCTAAAATACGAACGTTATCGTTTTCCTCAATTTGCGCCTTAAAAACGAAATCCCCACTATAAACTAAATTAAAACCGTACGCTTCGCCTTGACTTTCGTCGGTATTTTTTCTTACGAGTGCCATAAAAGGATTCATTTGCCCAGACGAAACGCCACGTTTACTGTCTATACTGAAAATCCCGTGTGAAAGTTTATTTCTTTCAATAAATCTCTCTCTTAAATGTGCGCCCGGAAGTGTTAACACGTCCCATTTTTTGCTTGGCAAATCTACACAAAATGAATAGGCTCTATCTAAAACGAACGGCTTATCGCTTTCGTTTAAAATCTCGGTGTGGCGTAAAATAACGGGTAAATCTTCAAAAACGGTATAATACAACAAAACGCTTGCTCCGTGAAGACCGTCTTTCATCTTTACGACGAGCGTTTCTCCGCCTTTTACCGACGGTATCCCTACTAAACTTGGCTTTTTGTCAAGTACGTCAAAACTGTCGAAAACTAAATCTCCGACTCTCACACCGTCAAAATTAAAAGCCAACATACTCTCACGATAATCACTTCTACCGTACGTTGGGCATTCGTTTTTATACTCGTTTAAGGAATTGTATCTACAAGCGCCTGCAATATTACTTGCATGCCCCCTATCGACAAGACAAACGCCACTTGTTAAGTCTTCCCTATCTATGCGTTTGCCAAAATATAGATGTTGCAAAAAACCGTACCTATTCACGCAAAATGAGTAGGTAAGGTTTTTGCTTTCTAAATAAAAAGTTTTTGTCGTTTTATCAAAATAAATCATAATAAATCTTTTTGAGTTGGTATTCCGTCAATAACGTATTTGCTTTGGACTTTAAATGCAGACGCCTTAATTGCAAATTTTATTGCATCAAAAAGGCTTTCGTTATTAGATAGTGAAAACATTAACGCACCGTTAAAAACGTCGCCTGCGCCCGTCGTATTTCGAGCAACTACTTTTGCCACTTCAAACGTCGTCTTTACGCCGTTTTCTATAAGTTGAACGGACTGCCCACCCTTCGTTATTACTACACGCTGTGGTATTATCTGCTTAAAAAGGTTTTCGTATTCCGTTTCATTTGGGGTAAATAGCCAAACGTTTTGCAAGAATTCTTTTGGAAATTCCCTTGCCGGCGACGGATCAAATATTATTTTAGTTCCGCTTTGCTTACAAATTTTTGCTATTTCCAATAAAATTTCGTCTTTCATTTCGGCTTGAGTTAATAAGTAATCACTTTCTTTAATTTCATTTTCAAAACAAGATAAGTCTTTAGCAGTCATATTTTTCGACGCGTCTTGATAGACGGAAACACAGTTGTTCCCGTCTTCATCAGTTAAAATAACGCCGTAGTCCGTTTTCGTTCCATCTCGTTCAATAACGGTAGCGTTAAAGTTTTCAAAGTCAAAAAACTCTTTGCACTCTCTTCCGTAAGAATCCTTGCCAAGCGCAGTAAGAAACTTAACGTTGCCGCCAAGCCTATGTGTTGTCAATGCGCTATTGACGCCTTTTCCACCAAGTTCTACGTGCATCTCGTCGTAAATTTTCGTTTCGCCAATTTGTGATATGGCTTTTCCTTTTAAAAACACCGACTGTCCACAAAGACCAACAACCGTTACTTTTTTCATTATCAAAGACACCTTATTCTACGTTTATATTTGCTTACTAATTTCTGATTATTCTCTATATTTTCAACCAAATTACCACTGCCGAAAACAGGAATATCTACGTCATCATTATAACAACTTTTTATTCCCTCTGCAATACAAGACTGTATAATAGCAGAAGAAATTGCCGTAGATACGGATACTGCGTTTAGATTTTCGTTAAGTTTTATAACGGCGTCCCCTTTAGGAACGCAATTATCCAAAAATACGTCGCAGTAGTCGGAAAGGTTTTTCCCTGAAGAATGTCTTGATTTTTCATCAAAATAAGTTGCAGAACCAATGCTTATTACTCTTAATCCAAGGTCTTTTCCTTGCTTTGCAACTTCTATAGGCGCACCGTTTATTCCCGAAACTGAAAAAACAAATAAAACGTCGTTTTGCGTAAATTTATAGCCGTCTAAAGCATATTTGCAACTTAACTGGTCTTTTTCAAGTAAATTGCTATTTGATGCGCTAACGTGTAACATAAGTTCTGGAATAAATATCGGTTGGATATTTGCTAACCCACCCGCCCTATAAAAGCAATCGGATGCAATAAGGGAAGAATGACCGCAACCGAACATATAGATTATGCCATCCCCCTTAATACACTCGTAAATAATGTTAGAAACTTTTTTAACGTTTTCTTTATTTACTTCATCCGCTTTTTTTAATAAATCAATTAAAATTTCAAAATACTGTGTCATAATAATGTACTTCTCAATGTATTTTTAGTTGTTTATCAAATTGTCCCCCACTTGCTATTTTTATTATAACAAGTGGGGTTTTAAATTTCAAAATTTATTATCAGAGAGATTCTCTCCACTTTGCTATTTCTTCGTATATAGTTGTCCAAGACCTTAATCCACCGAATTCGCCCATTTTACACAATGCTTCAAAAGAGTCTATTCGCGCAATCAATTCATCCTTTGAGAAATAACTAGAATGAAGTTTTATTTCAAGATAACGAATATACGACGTTTCTATATCTAATCTATCCATTAACACTTGTTTTCTTTCAGGAGTTAACGTAGAGTCGTTTTCAATCGTCTTAAATCCCTTCTCGAAAATTTTCCAAACACTTTGAATAGTTGCAATAGGCCATTTTTCTAAATTTGCGGTTGCTGAGAAGTTGCCGTTATAACCGTCTTGCGCCCAGTCCAAGTAAATCAACGAAAGTCTATCCATATATTCTTGAACACAATCCGCGCCAACGCCATAATATGCAGTCAAAAATTCTTTTGCGAGCGTATCGTAATCGGCATGAATATCCCAAAGAATACGTGTTCTCATCCACATATCAAACCAGTAGAACGAGAGATTTAACCCATAACTGTTGCCTTGGTTATATATATCTACGTAACCATAATCATAATAAGACTTTAAGTTGTCATACATAGTCATCCAAGATGGGAAATGCTGAATCAATTCGCCAAAATTAACCGTATAATCCCAAACTGCAAAATGGTTTGCTAAAGCCTTCCAACCATTCATTTGGGAATATGCGTTTGCATTTTTCTCTTTGTTTAAAAGCGGGAATAAATAGCCCTCTTCAATAGGTGCGTATCTTACAACGATATTATCTCTTACTTTTACCGATTCGTCAATAGGCTGATATGCGCCATTAACCAACTTAACAGGTGGTTGAACAACCGTTAAGTAAGCAAATACTGTTAAATATATAGTTCTTTCCGGGCAATTTGCTTCTTGCCACTCTTTAACAACATCTGCAACTTGGTTCACAAATCTAATAACAAGTCCAGTACGAGTATAAGCCGAAATTCCTTCTTTACATCTTGCGCAGTTGCAGAAATCATTGTTATCACTCATTCCTAACTGGAATAAAGTTTTATCCGTCTGAACAGATACGTAGTTTTTAATTAAATTATAACACAAAGTCCAGAACAATCCGTGACTGCCGTCGGCATAGCCTTCAATCCAGTTACCATCTTCGTCAAACCACTCGCCTTTTTCATAAGCGTTCATATCGTCTAATGCTTTAGAAAAACAAAGTTGTGGATTAGTTGCGTTTGATCCACCCGCTTTACCAAAGTACCAGTCCGGATAATTTGCTCTATATTCAGAATAAGGCAATAGTTCTAGTACGAGCGACTGGTCGCTAAGCGAACTCCACCAAGTTCCTTCGCCGTACATATCCGACCATTTAGAGAACATTGAACCGTTCATATAATAATGCATCGTTTGGTCGGGATAAAACTTATTTGCATAAGTAAAAACTTCTCTATTAGGGAAATCCGGCCAGTCTTCAAAATCATACTCGTGCATTTTTATAGTTGACGATTTATCTAATCTAATTTCGTCCGGCGTATAATACATATAATTACACTGTTTTTCAAAGAAACGGTAAACGCCGTAAATAAGTCCCGTTCTATCACCTGCAACAATTAAAAGACCGTCTTTATACGACTTAATTTTAAATCCGTTTCTATTTATGCCGTTAGGGCCTAAAATAGCGTTTGCCTCTTCAGCCATAACGGTATCGCCGATTGAAATATATTTGGTGGATGCACTTAAATCCGCATCTGTTACTATTTCAAGTTTTACTCCGCTAACTTGTGATAACAACTGATTAAATTCAGACGCTGCGTATTCTTCTGCCGAAACAGGTTCTTGTGGGATAAGAATTTTATAATCGCTTTCACCGTTTTCAACCAAAATTTTCGAGCCTTCTTTTATTATTTGTACCCTACCGTAATAAGTTCCGTCCCCGTTATCTTTTGCGCTATTATTACAAGCGACCAAGGAAAGACAAATTATAAAGCAGGCTATTAAACTAATTATTTTTATCAATACTTTCTTCATAATTTCTCCTTATACAACGTTGATATAATAGGTTTGGACGGCGTAATTTCCGCAATTATCTTGCACGTAATAATAAATTATCCATTCCCCTTTAATATCGGGAGTGAACGTGTGATTAGTAATCATTCTGTATGATGCGTATGGAGTTCTTGCATAGATCGCGTAAGTCAAATCACTATCAACGTTATCCAAAACGATTGCTTTAGGTAATTCTAACGATTTTCCTAATTTAATTTTTGTCGTAACGTTGTCTTTAAGTGTAATTGAAGGTGCAATATTATCAAAACACTCTATATTAAAACTTACATAAGTCGTATTACCTTCTTTATCATACGCCTCGATAGATACGCGATAACTACCGAAATCAGTAATTATAAACGAACATTTTCCGTCTTTTCCAACAGCATAAGAGTCTTTTCCTTTTGTAATAGTTACGTCAATTTTACATTCGGTGTCAAATAAATCATAACTAGAATAGGTAAACGAAACAATGTCGCCGACGTTAGCAATTCTGCCAACGCTTGATAAAGAAATCGTAGGATAAGTTATATCTGTTGCATTTACGGTAAAATCTTTATTTCCACAAAAATCAGAAAACTCAACGGCAGTATTTCCGCTTGCTTTTTCGGTAAACATTTCAAAGAAAACTTTTCCGCTTGCAAATCCGTTGAAAGTTTTACCGTTTGCATACTTGTCAATCATACAAATTGACGTATTTCCGTCGTAAATCCATCCGTTGACATAAGACAAATCGTATAAAGTTGCAGATTTTAATCCGTCAATTTTATCATTTTCAATTTCATCCAAACTACTTCTGTCAAGCGGGGCGCCGTTTATCACGAAAGATTTATCGCCTACAATCAATAAACTCTCCCTTGTGTTTTCATATTTAATAGTTAAATCAACGTAATTTTCTTTTGCCAAAGAATCGTAAAGTCTAATCTTTATTTGAGATTCCGTCGAAGAATCGTAGAAATTAAATTCAAATTGAAGATTTTCGTTACTAATTGCATTGACAAATGAAACTCTTCCCGTTTCCCCGACTGTTTTAAATACGAAGTTGTTGTTAAATTCAACCAACTCTACGCTATTACGAATAAAATAATCACTTACAAGATTGCATTCTTTACAATTTATTAAATATTCTTTTTCAATCGTATTACTTAAATCAGTAACTTGCGACACGGTAATTTTTAATTTGTATTCCCCTTCGTTTTGAGGAACAAAACTATTAGAATCTAATAATCTATACTGACTGTCGTTAGGCTCTTTGATTTCATATTTTACGATAGCGTCAACGGTATCACTAAAAGAAATATAGTCTATCGCTTTAAATTCAGGGACTACAACTTTCGTACCTGCCACGACGTTTTCGGGCATTACGGGGAATTCCACCGTAGGCTTGTCGCCAAACATTGCGTTTAAGAAATAATCAAAACTAAATTCTTGACCGTAATAATCCCATACTACGTATCTTACTGTATATACGCCTTGCTTATTTATGCAAATAATGTCTTCTTCTATTTCAACAGTTTTACCATCGTGAAAAACTTCTATTCTATAATCTTTGTTTATAGTTCCACCGTAAATAATAGGTTTTGGTAACGATATTGTTTCCCCAACAGTGCTTTTACTTTGTACTTCTCGTTCAAGACTAATTTCTATATCGGGAATAACGTGTTTGATTTCTACTGGAGTTACTAACTTGCCCGTATTGCCAAATCTGTCTTTTGACGTTGTTACAATATAGTAAATCCCTGCTTTATCAGGCGTAAATCTACCGTTTACTACTTTGTATTCAACTTGACTTGCTTTATTGTAATTATAATAAACCTTGCTTTCAGTTTGGTTTATATACCCGTCTAAAGCGTCGTAAGCGTAAAAATCCATAACAGGCATAGGTCTATTAACTTCACCACACAATTTTCCGTCAACTTGAGTTTTTTGTATCACGGTTGGCGATATTTCGTCAACTATTTCACCCTTGGTAAAATCCATACCGTTAAATCCTAATATTGCAACGGACGCTTTTCTTCCCGAAGTAATGTTGATAAATCTAATACTCACTTCAAGTTCGTTAGACTCAAAACCCGTCCAAGGAACGTCCGTTCCAATCATGTGAGTTCCTTCATCTAAATCTCTTACTAAAAGTCTTTCGCCTTTATTTTGTCCGGTAACTGAATATACGCATTTCGTTTCTTCATCAATCGACAAAAATCCCCCGAGAGGTAAATACGGATCATATCCTTCGGGAACACCGTCTAACGCAGAGAAACAACCTACGTGGCTTGCCTTTAACCCTGCGCCCCAGTTTCTGTTCACTTCCATAAAGCCAGCCGTAAATCCCTCAACGGATTGTCCGTTAGCACCAACTCTTCCCGACACTACATTCCTATAAGTCGACGAGTCAGGTCTGTTCGTCGTTCTAAAAACCACGTATTTATCAGGATTATTAACGTCTTTTATCGTTATTTCAAAAGATTCAAAATCGCTATCCGCAGGTCCATTAATTCCAGCATCTTTAAATGTTTGTAAATTTGTTGGAACTATAAACCATTCTACAATATTAAAATATTTTGACAAATGGTCACGATTTAAATGAGTTTTAAAAGTAAACACAGTATTAGCCGATTCGGTTGACAAAACCAAAACTTCATCAATAGTTCCAACCGTATCAATAGCGTCAGACTTCCTATTTATATTATATTTATCAAAAAACGGATCAATCTTTTTAAAAGCAACTTCTCCGCCATTAGAAGTTACAATTTCTTCTAAAATAACAGCGTCTTCTTTTTCTATACTATTATCAGCATTTGCTATTACAACACATAAAGAAAGACAAATGCTCATTATTAAAGTAAAAATAAGTATAATTTTTCTTTTCATAAAATCCTCATATAAACATTTATCCTTTTAATCCACCGATAGAAACAGAACCCATAATCTTATTTCTAAATATTAAAAAGATAATAATTATTGGCATTGAAACTAAAATACAACCCGCCATAATATAGGGAACTCCCGTAGTTTTACCTCCTGCTCCGGGGAACTGGAAAGTATGTAATGCGTACGCTACGGTTGGCGTACTTGGGAAATACATAAGTGATGCTTGCCAATCGTTCCAGTAAGTTATAAACTGCATAAGCGACAAAGCAAAGAAAGTGGGTACAACCATAGGTATCATAATAGCGAAAAATACTTTAAAATGAGATGCACCGTCTACAAATGCCGCTTCTGCATACGTCCAACTTACACTTTTAAAAGTTGCGTAGAAAATAAGAAAGTTAGTTCCTCCGAAACCTATCTTCATCAAATAGATTCCAAGCATATTGTCATAAAAGCGCAAGGTGTTCATTATTTGAAGTTCCGCAGCGAGCGTTCCTACAACGGGTAAAATCATATTTACTACGACAAACGTATAAATAATATTTGCAATTTTCCCAGGATATTTTGATACTACGTAAGCAACTATGCAGTTTGTAAAAACGTGTATTATTGCACTTATAAAAGCATAACTTAAGCCGTTAAAAAACAATTGCGGTAACTTAATTTCTTTTACACCGTTTATTGAAACAGATAAAGCGTCAAAAACGTCTACGTAGTTAGAAAATAGCCATTTCTTTGGCAAACCGAAGGGATTTGATATGTATTCTAATCTTTGCTTTAAAGACGTTATAAACGTCCAGATAAAAGGACAAATTAACGATATACAATATAAAATCAATAAAACAAAAAAGAATATAGAGAAAAATGAATTTAACGTTTTCTTTTTCATATATCCCCTCCTTTTAGAATTCTGCTTCTGGACCGTATTTTTCTAACACGTATTTAATAATCAACGTGATAGGTGCTGCTACAAGTGTAAACAATACGCCGAAAGCACTCGCATACGGATATGATGCAGGCGTAGAATTTTCACCTATAACCTTAACGAACATAAAATAACCTAGCGTTCCTATATCTTCCGGCGCGAAATCCCCGTAGAAATTATAGACGTGCGCTTGACTTGTGAAGAGCCCTGCAACGCCAGTTACTATAAATACGGTTATCGTTGGGAAAATAAGGGGAAAAGTTATCTGCCAAAACTCTTTCCAAAGAGAAATTCCTTCAAGTTCTCCAACTTCAATTAGTTGATCGGGAATTCTTGACATTGCTCCAAGCGACAAAATAATATTTGCGCCTATGCCAACCCAAATATTATAAACAATCATTACGCCCAATTTCGTTTCATCATAAAACACGTTAGGCGCTTGTTGCCCCATTGCAACGTATAATTTGGGAAGTAATTTGTCAACGAGATATTTAAACATTAAAGTAATAACTATCGCCGACACCATTTGTGGCAAATAACACATTATTTTAAAAATCTCCGCACCTGGGATTTTCTTATAAATAAAGTATGACGTGAATACGGAAAGCGGTAAAATTATAAGCATATTTACGCCATAAAAAATAATTGAATTTTTAGTAGCCGCTTTTACTTCGTAGTTATTTGACAAATCATAAAAAACTTGTTTAAAGTTTCCAAAACCCCAAAATGTATAATCCCCTCTATCGTATTGCTTTAACGATAATAACACGGAGTTTAGTTTAACCCCAACATTAAACACGCAAAAAAACAAGATTGGAATGCAAAGCATTACAAACATAAAAATATACGTATTTTTTTTGCCTGCATGCTTTGCCTTTAAGTCTTTAAAATATGCTTTCATCAATTCTCACCTGAGTAAATCTTCTTCCAATCTTCTTTGCCCGTATTAAGTAAAGCAACCATATAATCGCTTACGGTTAAAGACGACATCGATTTATCTTTAAATTGGTTTAACGGATTGTTAAGCGTCTTACCATCCGAAGTCACGCAACTCCATTCCCAACCCATTTCATCAAAATAAGAACAGTTTTTGTAAATGTAGGGATTATCACAAAGATTGTAACAAATATCACTTGCTTTTAATGCTTGCCATGCAGTTTGATAATAATAAGGCATTACTTTTAAATCGTCACTGCTCATCTCGTAATTCATAAAACGAATATTACCGCAAGTTTTGGTACAGGTAATTAAAGCCTCGTCGCTATTTAAGTATGCTAACAACTTTTTCGCGCCTTCTGCTTGTTTTGCATCCTTTTTAATATGCAATGAAGAGTTTGGCGAAGACATAAAGTAAGTTGACTTAGTCGCAAGCGCATCTTCAAACCATGGGAAAGGCATTACGCCGAATTTTCTATTCTTATACTCATCCGACATTTCAGCCATCATATCCATAGAAACTTTCGCTTCGTTATGCCAGTGTCCGCCGTCGATAAAGAAAGCGATAGGATACACGTTCTTTTGAGTTTTTGCATTTTCCATACTCATAAGATAGGTATCTTGCGCTGTTAAGTAGTCCATACTTGCGCCACCCGCTTGAGAATCGTAATAACCCTTCTTACAAATGTCGTAAGCAAACTGTAACGCATCTTTTTTACCGATAGAATTACGCAATAAATAAGCGTTTGCAGGAGTAATCTTCGTAGGTTCGCTATCACCTGCAAAAGTGTATTCTCCATTCATATGTTTAAACGTATTGAAAGCGTCAACACCGTCTTGGGCAACAGAACAAGCGTGTAAGAAATGTTGAGAATATCCGTTGATTGACGACCAAGTAAACGGAATTACGTTTCTTTTCTTCATTCTGTCTAAAAGTTTTAAAAATTCAGCATAAGTTACAGGCAATCCGTCGTCGTAAGTTCCGGCAACGCCGTCTTGTCCAACTGATAAATCACCCGACATACTACACCAGTTTCCGTTTTTATCTAAGAAAAACTGCTTTTGGTCAAACAAACCCACGTCGTAGTTAAGCGAATAGAAACCACCGCCGAAAGGAACGTTGTAGAACTTTCCGTCGTAACTCGTTACGTAGTCTTTCATATCTCCCCACATTTTACTTGCAATAGTTTTTGTTTCCGTTACGGGGATTTTAGAGTCTGCTAAATATTCGTTAAGCGGAGTCGTAACAACGTCCGTTATGTCCATCAACTTATTTTGATCTAAATAAGAATATAAATCTAATCCACCGTAAAAAATATCTTGGTCGATCATATCTATTTTCTCAAGCAAAGAAGTAGAATCGTAAGATTTTGCATAATGTACGTCAACTTTATATTGCGGATACATTTGCTCAAATTTTGCAATGCTTTGATCAAGCCATTCTCTACCCCAACCGCCTTCGTAGCAACCGAAGTAAATATGCTCTTTACCGTCGTCTTTATTTTTCTTACAACCAGCAGTACCGCAAAGCAGAGATACCGCTAATATTAACACCGTAACAATACTAATCAATCTTTTCTTCATTTTCGACTCCTTTTTTCTTCACCTTTTTTAAAACGATAATCACAAAGATTCCTCCCGCAATTACTAACGCTCCACCTATTGATGCAAATATTATCCAAGCGTAATTTCTTGCGCCTACTTGAACTTCATAAACGTAAGTTGAAGTATTTCCCGAAGCGTCTAACGCAACGATTTTAACTTCGTAAACTCCTTCTTCTTTAGCGATAAATTTATTATCTACAATAGAAACAACTTTGCCGTTGAAGGTCACGCTTATCGTATAACCTGTATCCAATTCCGAATTATCTGAAACTTGAACGGTTGCAAGTTCAACCGTACTTCCTTGCGACGAAGTTTTAACTTCGTTTGACGTTTTTATTATAGGCGCAACTTTGTCCGTTAAGTAATAAATAAATTCACACGATTTACTACCCGACTCATCTGACACCGTGTAAACGATATTATATACGCCGATTGATTTAGGCGTAAATTTACCGTCGGTTACAGAAATTTCGGTATTCTCAAACAAAACTTTGTACGTTCCGTTTTTAAGTTCGTTGCCGTAAAAATCTTTTGCTTTGGGAACTTCAATACTTATCTCTTGTCCAACGTCAAACGTTTTATCCGTAGGTGTTTCAATTTCTATCCAATTCGTCTTTACGTCAATAAAAATGTTTTTACGAATAACGTATATATCTGCAATGTTAATTACGGCAGAAATACAATATAAACCCTCTTCGTTAAACGTTGCCGAGTAAGAACCTGATTTAAACTGTGACGTTACGTTTTCTACGCTCTCACCGTGAACTTTTTCAACCGTAAAACTTTCCGTACTGCTAAAATATCCGTATGGGAAAACAACTGCTTTTCCCTTTAACGCTTTAACTCTAACAGAGTCTGAATCTAAAGATGAGCCTTCTACTAATATGGTGTTTGTAGGAACTTTACCCACCGATATAGACGGAAATTCCTTATATACCGCTATTTTTCTTTGTGCAGAAACGATTTCTCCATCGTAATGGTATTCATATAAAACGTCGTATACACCCTCGTTTGCAAAAGAACTTGGCGTTAATGCATTCCATTGTCCACCGTTTAAACTGACGCTTATATTAACTTTAGTCGGATTGATTTTTACTCCGCTTACCGCATTTATCATTAAATAGTCGTTTGCAGTTGGCAAAACAATATCTTCGTTCGCCCTATATAAAACGGACTTTAAAATACCATCGTTTAATTTTAATGCGTAACTGCTTACGTTACACGAAAAAGACTTTACGACTTTTTGTCCTAAATAGTCGGTTACTTCGTATTCAAAAGTATATTCGCCGTCTTCTTCAAAACGATAGATAAAATCAGCGGGGCATATAGCCTTTGAAACAACGACACCGCCGTCTTTTTTTATCGTAAGATAGACTTCCGGTAAATCATCTTGAATATTGCTACTCAAAGAAAAACCAGCGTCTATTTCGTCGTATATAAGATAGTTACGTTCTACTCCGTTTAAAGTAAGGTTTGAACCGCCTGTTTGCAAAACTGACACTTTAAACGAATACGTCTTTTCTACGTTTTCGTTTGGATCTATAACGGAATACTCTATCGAGTAAATACCCGCTTTAGTCGGCGTAAATTTTAAATCGTCCGAATATGCAACTTGATCTAATACAACGCTATCATCAGGATCTTTTACTGTAACCTTTCCACCGAGTGTTTCAAAATTATAAGACAATGTTTTTGAAAAATATAACGGTTTTGGAACTGTAAATTCTTTGTTAATAATACCTTTATTTTTATATTCAACCTTATAATTACCCGTCAATACGTTTCCGCCGAGCGAAAGTAATAAAATAGAATAATCGTTATTTTTCTTGTTTGCAAAATCAACTTTAAAAGTTAAATTGCTCAAGTCGTCAAACCCTTCCCAAATGGTTGATATAATACTGTTACCTTTTTTATAATCGGCTTTGTCTAAATCACGAATTCTCCATCTTCTTTCACCGTTAGGAGCAAGTTTATACTTATCGGTGAGCGTCCATTCTGCATTTTCGTCGTCGTCACGCCATTTAAAGCCCATATCTGCATAAATTGCGTTTTCTTCACGGTCGTAATAAATACCTATTACACCGTTTTGACCCGCAACCGCTTTATTTCCGTCTTTATCGTAGAAATTAAACCACGAAAAATCTGCGCCGTAACCGTCAAAAGTATAAGGAGAAATAGCCGCGTATTCGTCTGCTAAATACGATTCAGTTTCAGCCCAGGCATAATTACCTTGATGTTCGCCTAAAAGCGTTTGGTTTTGTCCCGACGCAAGTCCGCAAATGTAGTTCCACTTTGGAGCGTCTGCTTTTCTTGGAATAAAACTAACCGACAACGCTTTTCCAGTAGTATCCGACAGCGTAAACGTCAATTTTTCAAAGTCGGGAGTATATAATTTGCCATCACCCCTTTTCGAAGGGGTGATTACAAATTGAAATATAGGAGTGTCCAAATCACAAGACGACAAATCAACCGATTCTTTAAACGTATCAACGTTGTTCTTGTCAATTCTAACGCCTGCATAATCTACCCCGTCGTAATTAACGACGGAGATAGGATATTCAGTTTTTGCTTGTGCGGAAAAATTGCCAACTCCTAAACAAGCCAACAAACAACATAAAGCCATAATTATTGCCGACAATTTTCCGCTTATTGTTTTGAAAATCTTATTTTTCATAATACCTTATTTGTTATCGTTTTTTCTTTTAATCGCAACGATTGCAACCATTGCAAAAAGTCCAAGGAAAGCAGAAGACGTTACAGAACCCATACAACCGCCGCCATTTTCTTCGTTTTTAGTCCAAGATGCGTATAAAGTAGTCGCTCCAGTTATTTTTTCACCGTTATATTTTTTAGTGCATTCTTTATCGGTGAATAATCCACCAAACGTATAACCATCTTTAGAAATTGAACTTGTATCAACTGCTTTGTCATATTCAACTTCAATAGTAGTATTGGCAAAAAGACCGTTTACAATAGTTACAGTAAACTTTTTAGCAATCCACTTTGCAGTTAAAGTGATATCTTCGGTTAATGCGTTTCCAAATACGAATTTTTCTTCGCCTAAATACCAACCGTCAAAATCATATCCTTCTTTAGTAGTAGTTTCGGTAAATGCGGTTACCACTTCGCCTTCGGTGTATTCTTTAGCGTCGATAGGCGTACCGCCTGCCGTATCAAAAGTGATAACGTAAGGCTTTAATCCGTAAACCGCATAAGCAGTAACGTCACCCGTTATTGCACTATCGCCGTCTATTGACCAACCTTGGATTATATAACCTGCTTTTTCAGGAATTTCAGGAGCGGTTACAGCGCTAAATAAAGTGCCGTATTCAACGTTTTCAACAGTATCTAAAAGGTCGTCGCCAACCATATAAGTTACGGTATAAGTTAATTTTTTGAAGGTTGCGGTATATCCAACGTTATCCGATACGTCTTGTGCGTCGTAAGTATAATAACCGTTAACAACGTCGGCAGTTACGTCTACTCCACCGATTGTGAAAGTGTCAAGTTCATAACCTTCGCCTGCAATAATTTGAATGGTGTTTCCACCCTCAAGTAAGATTGCTTCGCCGTCTAATCCGTTTACTTTTACGCTACCGTTTTCAACTGCTGCGTTTGCCATAATACGGGTTTTAACTTCAAACGCTTTACTTACCACGAATGAATCAGTTGAAACGACGATTTCATATATACCTCTGTCTAAAACTACTGAAGTCCAAGTAGAATCAACCGCGCTATCTGTAGAAACGACTGTTCCGTCTTTAATTAAAACAATTTCAGCGCCCTCTAAAGAAAGGGTATCTTCTGCGATTAAGGATAAATCTGCAAGAGTTAATACGTTACCTTTAGCAAGTCCTGCTTTAACTTCAAAAGAAGATAATGCAACCAACTCACCTTGTATAGATGCCGAAGAAGTAAACGTAGTTACACCTATACTTTCTTCATCAACAAAGTATTCTACCTTATATTCACCAACTTGAACGAAATCAAACTTGCCGTCTACAACGTCACTGATTTGTCCGTCAGGAGTGGTAATTTTAGCGGTGAAATCTTCTGCGTCTAAATCAACTTTGCCTGCAAGAACGTTATGTCTGAACGGAACGGGAACGCTTACGTCTTTACCTGCTAAAACTAAACCGTCGCTAGGAGCAAATGCTTTAGCAGATTCGCCTGCGGTAATTTCAACCTTTCCGTCTTTATCCGTGCCGAGTTTTTGTCCGTCAATTTCTAAAATTCTAACTTTTACAGAGTCAAAACCTTCAGTTAAAGTTGCAGTCATTGAGAAACTTAAAAGTTTATCGCCAAATCCTTCAAAAGCGTTTCTTTGACCGTCGTAAGTACTACCAAGGTCTGCAATCTTCCAACGTTTAACGACTACGCCGTCAGGTCTTGTAAAGTTAGTATAATAATCTGCTTTCCATCTACCGACGTCAGCGTATAACGAGTTATCTTCCGCATTATAATAAATTGCAAAAGTTGCGTTTGAGGTAGCGTGAGCATCCGTTCTTATATTGTTACTTGAGTACGCCGTTGCCGATTCTCCCGCGTCAGTATCAACACCGTATTGATCTAAAAGTACAGTTGCCGGATATCTAGGATATCTGTCGAACTGATATGGAATTGGGTAACCAAATTCGCCTTTATTAAACGCCGTCGAATTGTTTTGCGCCCATCTTTCTTCACCGTTTACCGAAACGGTATAACAGTTACGGAAATTAATTATATTATCTTCAGCATCCGCCTCAGCGAAATCTCTTAAATTAATTAAAAGTTTGTCCGTTCCGTCAGTCAATTCAAATGCTAAATTGTAAAGTCCCGAATTGTTTACGGCTGTTGCTTTACCAATATGTTCAGGATAAACTTCAAACTCTACGAGTTTAGTAAATACGTCGTTATCCGAAAGCATTACGTTATAACCTTCAGATAAAGAAAGTATGCCGTCGTCAGCGGTAAACTCTTTTAATAAACCGCTCGTTCCTTTGTTTGCTTTTAAAGTATCGGCAGTTGCGGTGTTTACTTGCTGACCTGCTAAACTTGTAATAACGATATCGTGAGTTCCTTGGTATGCAGGGTTCCAGTCTACGTGCATAGTAACGGCTACGCTCTTTGCCTCTTCTTCGGTAAAGCCGTTCCAAGCAATTTTTGAATTGTATTTTGCAAAAGCACCCGAAGTTCCGTAACCGCCGTTACCGTGAGTTGGAGTAGCCGCGTCTAAAAGTAAGAAATGATTATCTCCGTCTTCCGTAGTAACGTGATATTTACCTGTTTTATCATTAGTTACGTATGCGTCGAATTGGGTGTAACTTACAGAGTTTACGTAAAATTTAGAAGTTTCGTAATCGTAATAAACTTCCGCAGGATAAATTGCGCAATAATCACCCGAGTTACTTGGGTTTTTACTCTTGTTTATATATCTATATTGCTCAACGGATGCTTTGTCAGAAACGGACGTTGGCATTGAACCGTCAAATCTAAACGCATAACAACCCGTTGGATCGCCTGCTTCAACCGAATAATACGTACCGGGGGTATTTCTCGTTCCTTGACCAAGGTGAATATTGTGTCCGTTAAAAGCCACACCTATTGAAGAGTGAGGAGTTTTAGACTCGTAATTTTGCACCATTGCTATGTCGAAATATTTTTCAGGATTTACGGTTGACCTAAACGTATAATAAATACCAAGATAAGGATTAACCGAATCAGCAGGTGCTTTAGGTCCTAAAAAGTTTACCGTAGGTAAAAAACCTATTACGGGTTCTTCGTCAGTTGCCTTACTTTGCGATAAGTCAACTACACCCATATCTAAAGTAGTAGTTCCGTCTAAAGTAAGTTTTGCGCCTGCATAACTCCAAGCCTTGCTTACGTCATCAGTACCGATAGGCATATTAGCCATACCGTTTACTGATACATTAGAACCGTTTTCTACGGTAGCAAGATAACCGCCAACAGTTCCACTAGGAACGTATTTATTGATTAAGTAGTTTGCGTCAGAGATTGTTGCAACTTCAAACAAATTACCCGATGGCGCAATTCCTCCTGTAAACGCACCAGTAGCGGTTGCATCCGCTTTTGCCCTAATATTAAGCGACGCTACGCCTAATACCATCATAACGCTTAATAAAAGCGCAACTAAAGATGAACGTGTTTTTTTCAACATTTTCTTTCTCCTTATAATTTTATTTTGCGGTGTCGTTACCTATTTTACGGCAACAACACCCATCAATCCATTAAAATTTTTAAACGTTTTACTTTAAGCGGTAAAATCTTCTACCTTAAGATTAATTTCAACCTTCCAGATACCCAACGCTTCACACATGGTCTTAAACGTTGCCTTATCTGCGCCCTCATAACTACACTTTATTTGTAAGTATCTGTAAAACATTGATAAATAATCTAAACGTCTTGTAATTTCTGCATTTCCGCTAACTGAAGAGTAAGCGTTATCAAATATAGTTTTAGTTTGACTTACCCAAGTGCTATTATATCTACTCTTTAACTCGCTTACGGTTAAATCTTCGCCAAGAGAGAACTCTTTTGAACCGAAAACGCTTTCTATCTTTGAAATGTACTGCAAAACGTAACTAGCCGCAGCACCGTAATAAGCGTTTATAAACTCATCTCTTAAATCGTTATAAGAAAGAGATGAATCCCAGTACATTCTACTTCTAATCCAGTCATCCATTTCGGCAAAAGGATAAATTGAAATTTTTTGATAATCCGCAACTCCTTGCGCAAAAATTTCTTTTACGCCAAGCGATTTAAAATATTCAATGTTTGCTTCGGTAGACTTTTGGAATGGGAGTGGTTGAAGGTAATGGCGGAAGTCTGCTCTATAATCCCAAATTGCAAGGTTTGCAGCAACTTTTGCCCAACCGTCAAAAATGGTTTTCCACGTAATTCTATTAGTCCAACTGTCGTCATAATAATTATTGCTTGCGGTAATGGCTTTAGAATAGTCTAAAGTAATAGGCGCAATTCTTATGATTACGTTGTCGGCAACCGTAACTCCACCTTTTGGCGGTTCGATAAACGCGTGATATGCGTATGCCATTAAATAAATTTCTCTTCTTGGACAGTTCATTGCTTGCCAAGTCTTTATATCGCTTGCAAGTTTATTTACAAAGCGAAGATACACACCGCTTTCGCCGTAAGTGTTATATGCAGATTTACACTGCGAACATTGACAACTTGAAGAAGTATCTACCACACCTATTTCATAATAAATCTTTTGAGGATTATTTACAATAATAGTTTTTAATTTTTCTAAAACTATATCGTACATTCCGTTATCGTTATTGTACGCTCTTGTAAAACATATTTGTCTTACCTTACCGCTTTCCTTATAATACCAGTTGGGATTTTCCGCTCCGTAAGTAAGCCCCGTGCCAAAATAGTCCCAAGAAGAATCGTACGGTAAGAAATAAGTAATCATACTTTGGTCGTCAAGCGTTTGAGAAAAAGGAACTACGTTATAACCGTAATTGCCCGTTTTATAATCGTTATTATCAGTATAAACGTAACGAGAACCCGTATCGTAAAGATGCATATTGATATACGCCGCTTTCATATTCGCAGGCATATTTAAACCGTCGCCCGTGTAATAGCCTCTTCTAGTTAATTCACTATGCATAGAACGATATCTAAAATCAGGGAAATCTTCGTAGTTAAAGTTTTTAAGCGTTTGAACGGGACTTTCATCAATTACCGCGCAATCATAAGCGTAATACATATAGCCAAAGTTTTCTTCTAAGAATCTATACATACCGTAGAATAATGCGTAATCGTCTTCGGCGTAAATAGCAACGCCGTCGCCATACGATTTTATACCGAAACCGCCTTGATTTTTTGTGTAAGACGAAAGGGTTAATTCAGATTTTTTTTTAAGTTCCGTGTCGCCTAACGATATATACTTAGTTGTAGAAGAGTCGTAAACACTTACGATGGGCATTTCTGCCCCGTAAGTGTTTTTAATTATCGACTTTAATTCTTCTGCAGCAAAGAGTTCGCTTTGACTGGGAAAGGAAGGAACTAAAATAGCGTAGTCGGTTGTGCCGTTATCGATAATAGTAACCGCTTGTTCTACTGCATTTTTAATTCTTGTTGGAAGAGTAAACGTAACGTTAAGTTTATCACCCGAATCTTCCATTATAAGCGTACTTCCGTTAGCCCAATAAGCCGCTCCGTCATAAACCAAACATCTTACTCCGCTTGCTCCCGAAACAACCAAACTAATGGTAGTTTCAGTAGTAGAAACTGAATCAACGGTGTAAGTTGCATCGTCGTTTGCCTTAACGCCAAGCGTGTTTACGTCTATTACCTTATTTAAGTAATTGTTTTGAAGGAATGTCTTAATTGAAGTAGCGGTAGTTTCATCCATTCCTGCATATTCGTCTTCGTCGTTATATGCAGATTTTGCAACTTCGTAAGCACTTCTTGAATTGTCTGTTTCGGTATAATTTGAATAAACAAATCCCGTCGTACCGTCGTCGTAAGAAATTTCAACGTAAACTCTTGCAGAGAATTCTCTTGCCATATTAGTTGCTTTAAGGTGAGTCATAGTAACGTAGAAATGAGTTAAATCTGCACCTTCAACGGTATTTTCAGCAGGTTGCTGATACATTGAGCCGTCTTGATAATCGTCTAAGGTAAACGCCTTGTTTTCAATATAATCGGTAGGAGCAAGTATCATACCGTATTCTTTGATATTATCTTGAATACTAGCGTCAATTTGACTGTCAATAAAGCCTCTAAATCTTAAGCCGGTATAACCGCTAATTCTAATAGACGCGCCTGCCTCGGTATAGAAATCAAGGTATGCAAGTTTATATTCCTTGCTTTCTGCTAAAACAACGCCGTTTAAGTCGCTAATGTTCTTTAATAAAGTACCGTCATAATAACCGATTACTCTGCTTTCTTCATTGCTGAAAAGATCTCCAACGTTTACGATATCATTTTCATTGAGAACAAAAGATTTACCAGTCGTAGTGTCGATAATCGACATATAGGGGCTTAAACCTAACTTATCGTCTAAAATCTTACCGTCGAATTTTCCGCCTTTTTGAGTAGCGAAAGAAACTCCGTCAATACCCATAATGAAAAATCTAGTCCACTCTTCGGTAATAAGTCTGTTAGACCTTTCAACGTTAACCGAAAGTTTAACTTTTCCGTCGGTAAAACCATTGAAATAATTTGTTCCGTTTGCAGAAACGTCTTTAAATGAACGAATTAAAATACCGTTTAAATAAAGTTTACCCGTTTGATAATCGAAATTAACTTTTATGCTTTCTTTGCCTCTTGAGGACAATCTAACGTTATCAAACGATTTACCCGTCTCTGCAATATTTGCATCAATTTGTGTAAATTTTGAACCGTCGTCGTAACCGCTATAACCGATGGTAGCGCTAGCAGCCTCCCAAGAACCGACTGCGGTTACTCTTAAGTTGTTCATTGATACTGCTTGACTACCGTGCCACGCATCCCATAAATATAACGCGATATATTTAGTACTGTCACTTGCGTCCGCAATAACTATTCTATAAGCCTTTGCTTGGTCGTTTTCTCCGTTGTTTGCATTAGCGTCAGCGGGGAAATAAAGTTCAATTAACGTATCGCTTTCTTTGTTATCGCTAATATCTACCGCTTTATCAAACGCCACGCCCGGTTGATTCTTTGACGTGCCGGCTCCAAAGTTATAAAGCCAAGGATTGTTCTCATTATCAGCAGTCGTTTGGTTGATATATTTAGTTTCTTTGTTTCGAGTATAGACCATAAGTCCTGAACCTGAAACGCTTGCTCCATTTGATGCCGAACTTGTAAATTCACCGTAACTTATACTCTTAACATTTTCGCCGTTTATTGCCGAGAAGTTTGCAACAAACGAATCCGTCGTTACGGCAGATTCATAAATATAAACTGAGGATTTGAAAACCCTTCCACTTGCTACGTAAGTTACTTCGTATTCGCCAACTTCGGTAGGTACGAATTTATCGTTTGTAATTTGAATTTCATCTCCCGACGGAGCAACGACAGAAAGATCGTAATCGCCGAGTTCGGAAACGGCGCTAGGAGTTGTAAACTCGTAAGTTTGACCTTTTAAACCTCTTTCTAATGCGTCTAAATAAGTGTTTTCGTTTGGCTTGGTTGAAAGTTTTTGGCCGTCAAGTTCTAAAATTCTAATCTTAACCGAATCAAAACCGCTCATTAAAGTCGTCGCCATTGAGAAGGTAAGATTTTTATCTCCAAAACCGCCGAAAGCAGTTCTTGCGCCACTGTAAGTTTCGTCAAGGTCTGCTATCTTCCAACGCTTCACCTTTGTTCCATCGGCTTTCGTGTGTGTGGTATAATAAGACGTTCCCCATCTACCTGCATCGGTATATAAACTGTTATCTGCAGCGTTGTAATAAATTGCAAACGTTGCCTGGGACATTCTGTTAACGGACGTGCTTATACCATAATGGGGATAAACACCGCCTACAGTTTCGCCCGCATCGGTATTAGCGCTATACTGGTCTAACACCCAAGTTATAGGATATCTTATGTATTTATCAAAATTGTACGGCACTGGGAAACCGTATTCACTTTTTCCAAATACACCGCCTTGATCTAACGCCCACTTACTTTCTCCGTTTACTGAAACCGTATAACAGTTACGGTAACTGCCGTTATCTTCAAAGTTCTTTAAGTTAATTTTAAGGTTGTTGGTTCCGTCCGACAAATTGAAAGCAACTTCAAAAAGACCTGAGTTATTAACCGCTTTTGTAGTACCTACTTGTTCTGGATAAACTTCGAATTCTACGAGTTTAGTAAATATATCGTTATCAGAAAGATTTACGCTATATCCATCCGATAAAGTAGCAATACCGTTGCTTGCGGTAAATTCTTTCAATACGCCGACAGTTCCCCTGTTTGCCTTTAAAGAATCTGCATTTTGGGTGGACACTTTTTGTCCTGCAAAATCGGTAATAACGATATCGTGGCTACCCGTATATTCAGGGTTCCAGTCAACGTGCATAGTAACCGCTACGCTCTTTGCTTCTTCTTCGGTAAATCCCGTCCAACCGCATTTAGAGTTATAGTGAGCATAACTACCGCTTGTACTGTAACCTTTTCCTTCCGTTTTTGCGCTTGCATCTAAAAGCAAGAAACGTCCTTCGCCGTTAGTAGCAGTTACAAAATAATTGCTATTGTAACTTGACATATACTCATAGTGAACGGCTTGTGTATAAAATTTTGAGGTAGCATAATCGTAGTAAACTTTTACAGGATAAACTGCATTACACTCTGCTGTAATTGCCGTGCCGTTTTTCTTAATTTGATTTATATATCTACCGTTTGATACCTTCGCAGCGCTAGAAGTATTCGTAGGCATAGAACCATCAAATCTGAAAGGATATCCTCCTATTCTATCTCCTGCTTCTACAGCGTAATAAGTGCCGGCGTTAGCGTTTGATTGACCGTAGTGGTTTGCAACACCGTTATAACTAACACCCAAAGAAGAGAACTCGTAAGCCGTACCAGCCTGTCTCATCCCTATATCAAAATATTTATCTGGGTTTACAGTTGACCTAAACGTATAATATATGCCGAGATATGGATTAAGAGAATCCGCTGGCGATTTAGGACCTAAAAAGTTTACTGTTGGTAAAAAGCCTATTACGGGATCTGCATCCTTTGCACTACTTTGCGACAAGTCAACTACACCCATATCTAAAGTAGTAGTACCGTCTAAAGTAATCCTTGCCCCCGAATAACTCCAAGCCTTACTTGCGTCAGTCGTTACCGTCGGCATATTAGACATAGTATTTACCGTAACGTTTGAAAGTTTTTCAAGATATCCACCAACAGTTCCGCTATACGAATACTTATTAATGATATAGTTAGTATCCGAAAAAGTGGCTTGTTCAAACAAGTTTTGATTGCAATCAATACCGCCGTTAAACATTTGAGAAATGCTTGCTTGCGCTTTAAGTGGACTTTCAACTTTAATATTTAACCCACCTATTGCAACGCAAACACAGGTAACAATCGACAATAAAATTAAAATTTTCTGCTTTAAATTTTTCATCATTTTTCTCCTTTTAAACAAATGGGTCTTCAAACTCGTTATCGCCATCTACGTTTCCTGGCGAAGTTGTAACTATGTCAGAAACTTCAATTAATAAAATTTCTAACGAGGGTGTATCATAAATTTTCATATCGTTCCTCCCACGATTAAAATTTTGCATTTCAATTATACATCATAATATAAAAGAATTTTTATTCACCCAACAAAAAAAAGTATATAATTTTAAAAATTATATGATTTTTTACTCTTTAAAATTTGACAAATTGACTTTTTTCTTATAAAATTGATATAGACTCAATTTTTGCTGTTTTGGATTGGATTTTATGAAACTTAGTAGCGTTAAAAATATTATCAAAGACGACATTTTAAATAATAAACTTGGTAGCAGTGGTGAAAGATTTTTTACCACTAACGAAATAATTGAAAAATATGACGTTTCATTTACGTCTGCACTAAAACTTTTAAACGATTTAACCGAAGAAAACTTTTTACTTGCAATCGGCAAAAAAAAATACGTTATGAACGGTATAATGTCGCAAAATTCTAATTTGCACCAGCACCTTAAAGGCAGTAAAAAAATAGGGGTTTTGCTTCAATCGATCACGAACCCTTATTTTTCAAAAGTTACAGAGGCATTAAATACGGCAATTTTAAAAAAAGGTTATACACCCGTTTTAAAAATAAGTTCTGCAGACGATGAAATTTCCACCTTAATTTCATTCGTTCAAGAAGGCTGTGCAGGGGTTATATCATTTTTTAAAAATAAAAATACTGAAATCATTGATATTTACAACAGGCTTCCTATTCCTTGTGTTTTTATTTCTTCTTCCGTCCCTATTGAAAACGCATGTTGCGTACACTCCGACAATTATTCGGCAGGAAAACAAGCGGCAAAGCATTTGCTTGAATTCGGATATGAAAAACTTTTTTTATGCGGAATAACAAAAGCCCCGTCGCTTAGATTCTCGGGATTTATTGATTATTTGAAATCAAAGGAAATACAGTTCTGCGACGAACAATTTTTACTTTATAATATGGTTGACACTTTTGCAAATAGCCATATACTTGCCGAAATAAAAAAATCTGCCCCACAAAGAGTTGGTATTTTTTGCTACCACGACTTAATTGCCGAGAATATTTTTAACTTGTTAAGACACAACAATATAGGCGTTCCCAACCAAGTTGGGCTTATAGGTTACGACCAGTTGGATACGGTTATTCCTATTTCTTCAAATTTAACTACTTTCTATTATTCGTTTACAGATATTGCAAATTCTGCAATTAACCTTTTAATTAACAATATAAAGACGCTAAAACCGGTAAAAACGACTATTAAAGAAAAAACAGTTCTTTACATCCGTTCAACGACGTCAAAAGTATAATTCACCAAAAACTAAAACCGATTACTTTGTTTGGCAATAGTAATCGGTTTTTTATCTAATAATCGACTTATAGGGCGCTTTTTATATTTTTACTCGCTCCCCTTTATATATGCTTTCATAACAAGCATTTATAACTTGCATCGTCTTTTTATGCTTTTCAAGAGATATCCATAAATCTTCTTGTTTATTATTCCGTAGGTTTTTAGCAACGCTTTCCATAAACGAAACTCTTGGATTTAATAAGTCATAAAACCTAGGATTTACCCTATATTCAAAATCTTCAAAACGAAGTTGTTCAGTCGTGTTTGGGTTGTACAAGTCGCTTATTAGCGAGCCTTTAGTTCCACAAACGGAAAGTCCTACTTGTACGGCTTCGGGGTAATGGCTTAACCTATCTTTATTACTGTCAAGATTGAACTGCTTAATTTCTCTATTTGCAAACGATGGGTCAAGCGAAATTATAGTTCCGTTTTTAAGTTTACCTATTACGTAAACCAAATCTTCAACTAACGCTTCTTCTCTCATACTTGGAGCAGTTTCAGCATAGACAGAATCAAACTCTAAATCAGTGATATATCTTATCAAATCAAACACGTGGGGATGGTCGGTTAAAGCACCTCCCCTAAACTTTTCCGCATTAGGATACAACTGAAGACGTTTTCCATAACTTTTTTCAGGGATATTCATCCAAGGAAGCCACCACATAGGAAAATGTGAATAATTATATGCGGTAATAGACGTTATTTCGCCAAGTTCACCACTATTAATAATTTCTTTAATTCTTTCAACGGTTGCAAACCATCTCATTTCAAGTTCAATATAAATCTTAACACCCGATTCTTTTTCCAACCGCAACATTTCATCATACTCTTCCATATCAAGCGTAGGGATTTTCATCATTATTACGTTTATTCCACGTTCTGCACATAACTTATATTGTTTAAAATGCTCGCTATTTTCAGCCCCGCATATACAAAGTTCAATCTCGGGATGACTGTCAAGCATTTCTTCATCACTATAATAATGCGGATACTTATCAAAAAAAGTTGAATCGTGATAACTTTCTTCTATCAATACTTTCGACTCTTTATCAAATGAAACCGCGATTAGTTCATAATATGGACTCGACTTTACAACGTCAAAAATACCCATAACATGGGAATTTTTGAATCCCATAATTGCAATTTTTATAGGACGAAACTTTTTCATATTTTACTCCTTAAAAAGTGATACTTTTGGCTTAACAACTCGTCACCAAAATTATATCACGCAAATTCAACTGTAATTTCGTTAATATCTTTTATCTTTCTTCTATCAATCACGTAAGAATTTTCCTTCGCAAGAACTTTTTTACCATTAATAGACACCTCTTTAACCGTTGAGCCAAAACCTACGTAAGTAATATTTAACGTTTTTCCGTTATAATTAAACTTTACGTTTGAATTCTTATATCTTTTAGGAATACAAGGTTTTATCTTGATACCATCCATCGTAAACTTCAAACCAAAAGTAAATTCGTATAAAATTCTGAATAACGTTGCAACGCTTCCAGTTAAAAAAGAAAAACCACTACGTCCACAAAAATATGGAACTAAATGATAAACGTTTGTTATTGCATAAGGCGCCGAACAACACCTATCTTCACTATGAATTTCGCTATTAAAAGGAAATATACAATTCAATATATCAAGCAACGTATTATAATCACCTATGCTTGCCGCCGCCATTGCCATAAACCCTTGTGAACCATGGCTATATACACTTGCGTTTTCGCAAAAATACGGAAGAAAATCTCCTGTTCCCATCTTCCCTATTTTTTCTATTTTTTTCTCACCCATAGGATAAGTAAATAATTTATATCCGTTGCTCGTTCTTAATTTCTTATAATTTTCTACAATCTTTTCTTCCTTTCCCTTTGCTACGCCTGACATAATCGCAAAAGCGTTGGTTGGAACGAAAAATCTCTCTTTACCGTCTGGATCATTACTCGAAAATATCCACTCTCCGTTATCAGTAAATACCCCGTTATAAAAACCTTTTTCATTAAAACATTCATTGACGTTTTTAGTAAGTTTATTTATAACGTTTTTATAATATTGCTCATCAATATCTTTCCCAAACTTATTTGCAATCTCAATAAAATGATTGATGCAAATAATAAGTTGACAAGATACCATAACCCCCTCTCCACGGCCGTTCATACCAACACCATAAAGACAATCAAGCCAATCTCCACCGTGCATTTTAATCAATCCATGCTCACCGATGTTCTCTTCTAATAAATAATAGTTTATTGCTTTTTCTAAATGGGTAAACCCGTCTTCTAATTGTTCACTATCAAAATACCGATATTTTTCCATTAACACAGAAAAATCTTCGCTATACGCCAAATAATTATAAAGAAAATCAATAAAAACACAGGCAGAGTCGATATAATCTCTTAAATCGTATTTACCTCCGTCAACTGTTGGTATTTGTCTTGGAAACCATCCGTTAGATTTTTGTTTTGATAAAAGATTACGAATGGTATCTTTACACGCACCAATATCATAATTTATATAACTATAAAAATCGGTTGAGCAGTCTCTTACTCCTCTCATTCCCGTAGGCCAGCCCCTATCAAGAGAAATAACCCAATCAAGTTCAAGAGGTAAAAACCCATTTACGAAACTATTAAAAGTTTCGTCTTCTGTTTTAACGCTATTAACGGAAATCAATTTTTTGTATTTTTCTCTGACTTTATCCAACTCTATTTCTAGATTTTTTTCGTCTAGATATTCCTTTGATTTTAACGTTACACAATCAAAATCTTCTTCATTGCTAGCAGAGAATATTTGCGTAAACTTATAACTTTCTTTACTTTTCAAACTTGCAGTCATTGTTCCGCTATAACATTGTTCAAAAGCGTATAACTCATCTGCGTTATCCTTTGAAAAAGCCAAAGGAAGTATTGAATAATTTTTAGTAACTGAAACTAATCTTTCTCTACTTATATTTCTAGATTCAAGAGGTTTATTGAACAAACATGAGAACACTCTTCTTTCTTCAACTTTACCATTTACACTATATCTTATCGTTGCAAACCCATCGTCTATCAATTTAGTTTTTGTATACCACTCTGGTTTATCCCAAGGAGCCATTAATAAATCATTAACGTAAGGGTAAACTGTTGGACAAATTTTGATTTGTTTTACTCCGCCACTATTATTGATTATTTCCGTCGAAACAAAGAATCTCGCTTCGTTTTCACTAATTGCCACTTCTGTTTTTACTACAATATCTTGAAAAAATAGCGTATATACCGCTTTCTCTGGCAAGAACTCTATTTTTAAATTTGATGCTGAAAACACGTCGAAATTATGATAAACTTTCCCGTCAACCTCAAAATAATTAATTATTGGTGAAAACTGTTCTCTTTTTTCTCTTTTAACTAGAACAATACCAGCAGGGGCGTCCATTTGTGCGCTTTGAATTCCATACTGGTCAACTTTAACTAAAACGTTATGATTTTTGTAAATATATTCATAGGCTCCGTATTGCGGTAATTTATTTATTGTGTAACCACCTAATTTATTTTCAAAAGTTCCGTATTTCATTTTATATCCCTACTAAAATTAAATCGTTTGTATTTATAGAAGAATTATTTCTTTCGCTAAAAGTTTCATCTATTCAAAGGCAATGCAGTCGTTTTTAGTCCGACTCGTAACCAATTGAAGAAGTTTAAAACACAATTCGCAATCTATACTTTCCCTCTTTGAATTGCGAATAATCACCGAGCAAATCCCACCATCCTATTACACGTCAAAAGTGACGCTTCTTTCGCAATAACTAGATTCATATACTGCATTAATATAGGCTATAAGTTGATTTTCACGATTTTTTAACCATTTTAAATCAATCTTACCAGTAAGCATTTTATATACGGCTACTGCAATGTTTGCGTCGCGTAAAGAAAGCCCGTACAACTCTTTAATTGCATCATTATAAGAATATGGCTCTTTTTTGTCCGTAAACAAATATACAGATTGCGGTCTTATGTTAGTGGAAACAACACGCGTTGATTCCATACCCTCCCTTCCCCAAACGGTATGTCTAGTTTGTTCTTCTGTGCCGATGGGGAGAGTCGCACCAAGTTCTAACAAAGCAACTTTTTGATTAAACATTTTTAATATCACGTTAACCGCATTTGTATTGTGAAAGGCGGTTAATTTTTTTATTTTAGAATCCAAAACCCATTCAGCGCAGTCAATTTCCTTATACAAAAAATTACCTATACCGTAAATTTTCTCTATTTGTCCATTTATTTTAACACTACACGACCCCCCTATGTTATATACGCCGTTTCGCATTACGGCTTGCACTTGAGGATCTTCACGCCAATAAAAAATAGGATAAATTTTCGTGCCAATTTTTAATTTTGGAGTATAATCATTTTCAGTTTTTGGTAAAATTTCCCAATTTTCATCAACCTTTTCTTGAAAAGTTTCAATCAGCCTATTTACGCCTTCTTCTACACTTACTGTTTTTCTCATACAATCACTTTGCACTAAACGTTTTCCGTTGTAAACGACGTTTGAACAGTTTGATACGTCATATTCTTTCAAATTTTCAGTATTCACTATTTTAACGCCTTTAAACGCAATATTTCTAAATTTTTCTTTATCTTTTTCAAATCCGTTTACGTAAATATACGAATCCACGTCAACGTAGCCAAACCCAGGGTCGTCACTAGTATATTCAATAATTACGTTTTCAAGCCTTATATCACTAATTTCGGTCAAAGAATTTGCCCCTTCACCATCATCATTATATCCAATTTGTCTAATAGTTACCCTTGAAATTTTGCTATTTAAAACTTCTACGTCTTTTATATAACCACCGCGTTTTTCGGTCGTTTTAATATGTAAGCCTAAATATGTTCCTGTAAAATCGCAGTCCCAAAATCTAACTTTTTCTACTCCACCTGAAATTTCACTGCCGATTGCTATACCGTGGCTATAACCTATTTCTGCCCTACACGAAAATATATCTATATTTTTACAAGGGATATTCAAAACGTTTCCTTCGGGATTTTTACCCGATTTTATAGCAATACAATCGTCGCCAGTATCAAATACACTGTCGAAAATTACGCAATTTTCAGATGAGTCTGGGTCCCAACCGTCCCCGTTCCAAATTCCTGTTGAAAAAATGTTACAACCACACGTAACTATATCTTTTGAATAAATAAAATGCAAATTCCAAGACGGGGAATTACCGAGATTTAATCCGTCTATAACTACGTTTTTACCATTACTTACGTTTATAAGTCGTCCCCTTTCTCTGTGGTCGGTTTTACTTTCTAAATTTGATTGATAATCTACTAATTTTGCTCTTTTTTCTTTTTCAGTATCTCCATATATACCGCAAACGTTACATAAAAGATTAAACCCACCGCCAACTATTGAGCCTTTGCCATGGATTTTAACGTTTTCGACCGTTATTTCGCCCGTATTTTTAAGTTCTCCAACGTTTATAAGCGACTGGTAAGCAAATCTTTCAATTCCCTCAAACCTACTCCAAATCTTTGGGAGATAATCTTTGGGATTTTCGCTACCCCGTAAAATAGCACCTTCTTCCAAATACAGTTCAGTATTCGACTTTATTTTTAACCCACCGCAAAGGAACACACCTTTAGGTATAACAACCCTTTCTTCATCAGTACAATCGTCTAGTGCTTTTTGAATTGCCAAGGTGTTTAACGTTGCTCCGTCGCCAATAGCGTTATACGGACTTTTCGACACGTCAACAGTTCGCTTTACCTTTTCCGTCTTGAAAATTTCCTTGCCTATTAATACGGTGTTTTTTTCATTTATTAGACTTATAGATATTTCATATTCGGTGTTAGGGGTTAAACCGCTAATTCTACAAAAAGTTTTGTCTATAAGGCAAATTGTCTTTCCATTTAAAGATATAGAATATTCTCCCGATAATTTTACTGGATACCAGAAAACAACGATTTCATTTTCATAACAAAACGCTTTCATTCGCTACGCCCACCTATAATTATGGTATTATAATTATAAAGTATCGGTTTTAGCGTTTTCAAGGTCAAATGGACAAAATAAGTATATATTTTTAAAAATTATATAATTTTTCGTGTTCACACTTAAAAAACGATTTAATCTAGTTTCTTTCCTATATTATACCAAATATACAACTAAAAATAAAGAAAAATTTTTTTATTTTTTATTTTAGTGTAAAAAGGCTAAATTTTAAAGACTTTTCTCTCACGCAATGCTAATAATCGACCTATAGACGCATTTTTATAAGAAAAAGGTACGGCTACCGAAAGTTCGGTAGCCGTTTTTCTTTTTTAGTATAAAGATACGAATTTTCCTTTGTTCGGTTGGCTAGAGTCGCATAGGTCAAACCCCAAAGTCAAGGCGAAAAATTCTTGGTAAGCATTGTAGTATTACTTTTTTAATCAACAATTTTTTCGTTTATCCTTGACTTTGGGGCTATTATATTTTTTAACACTCAATTATATTTTGCCCTATGCACTTCGTCGCCCGCCGAAAAAGGCAAAATAAAAATGCAAAGGAGCAAAAAAGAAAATGAAAAAAGTAGTTTATGGAATTTCAAGATATCGTAATAACGATGTTACCAAGTTAACTGGTGTCGGTTATATAACCGACGAAGATTTAATTATCGCTTGCTTAAGCAAGAATCAAAAACCTTACTTAAGAGTATTTGAAGGTTGTGTTAAACAAGCAAAAGCCATTGATGGTAGAGATAACGAATTTAAATGTAACTTCTACGAAATAAAAGAAATCGAATACGAAGTCAAAAATTCTAGTGGCGAAAGCGTTGGATTCGACACTAAAGAAATCGAACTTGAATATAACATCTGGTTTAAATACGCCGACTAAAGGAGGATAAAATGAAAGAATATATACATTTTGATGGTGAAAAAGATATTACTTTTAACGTTGTTCATATTGATAACGACAAGCAAATAGCAGTTATTGCATCTACCTATGAGGGTAAAATTAGCGTTTTAGAATATGAAATTAAAGAAGATAGCGACGGTGAATATTTTGAACACGGTCATTTCTTTAAAAAAATATATTTTAATGACTTTGAAGAAGTTAAGGAGGTGATTTAATGTATTCGATTGAAATTAAAAATTTAAGATACCAAAAACCCACTAAAGAATGGCAAGTTAAAGTTGATCGCTCTTCGGTACTTGGCAATCCGTTTTATTTGAAATCCGAATACGAACGTGGAATCGTTTGTGAGAATTATAAAAGGTATTTTTACAAGAAAATCTACGATGGAGATTCGGCTTTTGTTAATGAAATCGAAAGGCTAAAAACACTTTTACTTCAATACGGAAAGTTAGAACTGTATTGTTGGTGTTATCCAAAAATGTGCCACGCACAAACAATAAAAGAATATCTCGAAAGGCACTATACAACGAAAGGATTATTATGAAAGAAAATTTTATTAAAACTAAACCTTTTAAAACTCTTGTAATATCTCAAGGGTTAACGGGCAAAATGGCAGGAATGCCGGCAATTACAACATCTCTTCTTTGTAATGAAAATTGCAAAAAATTATCTAACATAATCGGTACTGTTTGTGAAAAATGTTATGCGATTAAATACGTAAAATCACGTCCTAACGTTCAAAAGGTATATGAAGAAAATACAACGCTTTTAACTTCTTCTATTATCCCAAGAAAACAGTTACCCTTTATAAACGCTGCGTACTGTAGATTAGAAAGTTTTGGAGATATAGTAAACGCTACTCACTTACAAAACTACGTAAATTTAGTCAAGAAAAATAACCACTGTGTATTCTCTTTATTTACAAAGAATTACACGGTGGTTTTTAATTATTTTAAGGAACGTAAACAACCTAAAAACTTATCTATCGTAATATCATCACTGCTTATAAACGAGCCGTTCAATATAGATTATTTGAGCGAAACGAACTTAACTAACGTAAAGATTTTTACGGTATATTCAAAGACTTACGCAAACGGTAACAACGTAATTATAAACTGTGGAAAAACACGTTGCATTGATTGTTTAAGGTGCTATAAACCCAATAAACAACCGATTTACATATCGGAAATTTTAAAATAAAACATAAAAAAAGGAGGATTTCTTATGAGAAAATTAAAACGACCAAAAACACTCACAAACAAAAAAGCATTAAAAATGTTGGCTTTCACAGTATGGGAACTTGTCGAAAACGAAGGACATTCAGAGTGGTGGTTAAACTTCGCTTTTGGCTTAACACAAAAAGAAACAAGATATTTGTTAAACAAAATTATAAATAATGA
>JAFVTK010000029.1 GCA_017503265.1 Clostridia bacterium
AGTCAGGCACATAATAATCTTTTGCGTAAACGGTTAATTGATACTTTTTTGGATTATCGGTAATAACCCCGCAAAAATCTTTTCCAAGTCCGATAAATTTATAGTCGTCAATGCTAAAACAATAAAAATATAATCCGACCTTAAACTTTACGGTTAATTCAAAACAATCACCGTTACGTTGCATTTGATAACGTTCGTCACAGTCGCAACCGTCCTTTTTTAAAAGGAAAACGACAGAGTTAAAACTACCTTTAACTCTGAACGTTATTTCCGTGTCGGCACAAACTGCGCCCGTATGACTTTTATAATATTTATCTATCGGATTAAAGTAAGTCATTAAAATTAATTTATCCTTTTAAGTCCCCAAATTCTATCAGCGTATTCCCTTATACTTCTATCGCTTGCAAAAATACCAGCAGTAGCAATATTGTTAAGGCTCTTTTTAGCCCATAATATTTTATCAGTATAAACGTCATCTGCTTTTTTATGAACGTCACAAAATGCGCCAAAGTCCGCAAGGCACATATAGGGATCAGCAATAGGACTTCCCGTCAACAAATAATTTGCAATATCAGCAAAAGATTGACCGTTAAATCCGTGATTTAACGCGCTTATAACCTTTTCAAGTTTTTTATTATTCGCGTAATAAACCGAAGAATTATAACCTTGTTTCCAAAGTCTATCAACTTCTTCCGTCGTCAAACCAAATATAAAGATATTATCGTCGCCACACGCTTGTTTCATTTCAACGTTTGCCCCGTCAAGCGTTCCGATTGTAAGCGCACCGTTAATCATAAACTTCATATTACCAGTTCCGCTTGCTTCTTTACCCGCCTGTGAAATCTGTTCGCTAATTTCTGTTGCCGGCATAAGTTTTTCAGCCATAGAAACGCAGTAATCTTCCATATATATAACGTTTAACTTTTTATTGATCTTCGGATTTTTTCTAATATCTTCACTTAAACAACAAATAAGTTTAATAATTTGTTTTGCGAAATAATACCCAGGCGCAGCCTTTGCACCAAAAATAAACGTTTTAGGTTCAACGGGTAGGTCGGGATTTTCTTTCAAATCGTTATACAACGAAATAATATAAAGCGCATTTAATAATTGACGTTTATATTCGTGCAAACGCTTTGCTTGAACGTCGAAAAGCGAATCGGGATTAATTTCATATCCTTGTTTTTTCTTTGCAAAATCACAGAATTGTAATTTCTTTTGATACTTAATTTCGTTTAACTTTTTAAGTACGGTTTTATCATTTTCATACTTTAAGAAATCTATCAATTTTGCCGCATCAGTAACGTATCCGTCGCCTATGCAATCATTAAGCAATGAGCAAAGTTCAGGGTTTGACTGACAAAGCCAACGCCTATGCGCAATACCGTTGGTTACGTTAGTAAATTTGTGTGGATATACGTCATTAAAATCTTTAAAAATACTGTTTTTTATAATTTCACTGTGCAAAGCAGAAACGCCGTTTACAGTATGAGATGCAACCACACTTAAATTTGCCATTTTAATTTGACTGTGCGAGAATATGCTCATCCTGTCGATTTTGTCCCAGTCGCCTGGGAATTTATCCCACATTTCAGCACAAAATCTTTGGTTGATTTCCTTTAAAATCATATAAATTCTAGGCAACCTTCTAGCAATAAGGTCTTCACTCCACTTTTCAAGCGCTTCGCTCATAACGGTGTGATTAGTATATGCAACCGTACGAGTAACGATATTCCAAGCGTCGTCCCAGTTGTACCCCTTTTCGTCCATTAAAATTCTCATAAGTTCAGGGATACACAAAGCAGGGTGCGTATCGTTAATGTGAATTGCTGCTTTTTCAGGCAAACTATCAAGTGAACCGTAACGTTTAACGTGATCTTGAACGATATCTTGAAGTGCTGCCGATACCAACAAATACTGCTGTTTAAGCCTTAAAGATTTGCCTTCAAAATGGTTATCTGACGGATAAAGAACCTTTGAAATCAAATCGGCTTCGTTATCTTCTTGCATACTGCGAATATAATCGCCTTGCGAGAAAGTTTTCATGTCAAAGTCACGGATATTTTGCGCTTTCCAAAGTCTTAAAACTGAAACGGCTTCACTATCTTTGCCAGAAATCATCATATCGTAAGCAACCGCCTCAACTTCTTTTGCGTCAAAATGGTCAATTTTAAGTCCGTTTTCCGTCCAGTATTCTTTAATATGTCCGTCAAATTTAACTTTAAAAGTTTTGTCGTGTCTTTGAGTAAGCCAAACTTCGCCACCAGGAAGCCAAATGTCAGGTAATTCCATTTGCCATCCGTCAACTATTTTTTGCTTAAACAAGCCGTATTCATATCTTATTGAATAACCCATCGCTGGATAGTTTTGGCTAGCCAAAGCATCCATAAAACAAGCGGCAAGTCTACCTAATCCGCCGTTACCAAGCCCCGCATCTGGCTCAATTTCATAAAGTTCTTCAAGTGAACAATCAAATTCCTTCTTTAATGCGGCATTGAAAGAATCTTGGATACTCAAATTGTAAGTGTTGTTTTTAAGTGATTGACCAAGCAAAAATTCCATGCAAAGATAATAAACTCTTTTTCCACCTTTGTCGCGGTACTTTTTATTAAATGCGCTGCGCTTTTCAAGTAAAATATCTCTAACACACATTACTACCGCTTTATAAATTTGTTCTTTGCTTGCTTCTTTTGGCGTAACGCCAAAATATTTAGAAAGTTTGCTTCTAATTAATCCTATTGCTTCTTTTTCGGTGATATTGTTCATTTTGTACTCCTATTATTGTTAACCGAACTATTTATCGTAAAGTTTCTCGTATTCTCCCGCTTGGACGCTCCAAGAAAAGTCTGTTGTCATTACCCTATTCTGAACGTCTTTCCAAACCTTTTCATCTTTATACGCCCTTATCGCCTCATTTATAACGTAAAGCATATCGTGTGCATTATAGTCGTGAAAAGTAAATCCGTTACCCTTAACGCCCGTATATGCCTTAATACTGTCGTTAAGACCACCCGTTTCGCGAACCACGGGTACAGTACCATATCTGCTTGCAATCATTTGCGAAAGTCCGCACGGTTCCATTTTAGACGGCATCAAGAAAATATCAGCGCCCGAATAAATTTTACGCGATAAATCTTGGTTAAACGCTATAACTGTTACGCATTTTCCACTATAACAATGTGATATATGCTCAAAGAAATTTTCGTAAGCGATTTCACCTTTGCCCAAGATAACTATTTGTACGTCTTGCGTCAATAAACTTTCTATTGCACTACGAACCAAATCTAAACCTTTATGTGAAACCAAACGCGAAATTATTGCAATCATAGGAACGTCCGCGCGAACAGGTAAATTTAGCATTTTTTGTAATTCCGCTTTACATACGGCTTTACCTGAAAGATCGGACACCGAATAATTCTTAAATAAATACGCGTCTGTCTCTGGATTATAATAATCTATATCAATTCCGTTCAAAATCCCGTATAATTTGTTTGCGTTTCTATTAATTATGCTTTCTAAACCGTGCGCAAAATACGAATTTTTAATTTCTTCCGCATAGGTCGGGCTAACCGTTGAAACAATATCCGTCATTTCAATGGCCGCTTTCATCAAGTTAACGCTTCCGTTAAATTCTACAAAATTATTGATTGATTCAGGGAAACCAAACACGTCACCGTAAGTTTCCATACCAAAAATTCCTTGGTATTCTATATTATGGATTGTAAAAACCGACTTAATTTTCCTAAACTTTTCGTCCCCGTAATACATACCCTTTAAATACACGATAGATGCTGCGGTTTGCCAGTCGTTACAATGTAAAATGTCAGGGTAAATATTAAGTCTTGCGATAGTATCGAGTGCCGCGCGAGAAAAGAAAGCAAATCTTTCCCCGTCGTCATAAAACCCGTAAATATTTCCTTCGCGCTTGAAATAATATTCGTTATCGATAAAATAAAATTTTACACCTTGATGTTCGTAATAGTATACGCCTGCATACTGCAACCGCCAAGATACCGAAACGTTAAAATTAGTAAGAAATTTAAATTTTTCTTTAAAATCTTTATTGATATTCCCGTAAAGCGGTAAAATTACACTTACGTCTAAATGTTCGTTTTGCGCTAACGCTTTTGGCAACGAACCAAGAACGTCAGCAAGTCCGCCCGTTGCAATAAACGGAGCGGCTTCTGAACCTAGAAACACTATTTTTTTATCTTTAACAACTTTTATCTCTGGCAACTTTCCCGTTTTTGAAGTTTTTTCAATAGCGGGTAAAACTTTTGCCGCTGGTTTTTTTGTCGTCTTTTTAACAGTAGTAGTTTCAGTTGCTTTTTTAGCCATTATATTCTCCTTAAATCATTATGCCTTTACCGATATAGAACGGATGATTTTCACTACCGGACAAAACTTTTCTATCCCTAATAGTTACGTTTTTATCGGCAATTATACAGTTAAGCGTACTATTTTCACCAAGTACCGTATTTTGCATTATAATGCTGTTTTTAACGACAGCACCCCTTGCAACTTTAACGTTTCTAAACAAAATACTGTTTTCTACCTCACCTTCAATAATGCAACCGTCCGCTATCATAGAATTTTTAACTATTGCGCTGTTGCCGTATTTCGTAGGCGCAGAGTCTCTTATTTTAGTGAATACGCTTCTGTCGCTAAATATCTCGTGACGAACTTTTTCGTCGAGCATATGCATATTGCTATCGTAATACGCTTGAAGAGAAGTTATGCCCGCATAAAAACCTTTATGTTCAAAACCCATAATCTTCATACCTTCAACGTTTGCCGCAATTACGTCGGTCATAAAATGGCGCTTATTATGGGAAATACTATCCATAACTATGTTTTGCAATAAAGACTTCTTCATAACGAAAACGTTGGTAAACACGTTATAAGATTCTTCTTGCAATCTTTCTTTATAGTTAACGTTTACAATTCTTCCGTCTTTAACGTCAAAAGTCGTGGCGTTTTTCGCTGAATATTCGCCATCTTTGAACTTTTTATAAACGAGTGTTATATCAGCGTGGTTGCGAATATGATACTCAATTACTTCGTTATAATTAATTCTGCTTACCGCATCACAATCGGTCATAACTACGTATTCTTCGTCCGCGCGGAATAAAAAGTTTGTAATGCCTTTAAGCGCTTCTAAACGCGAAGTATAAAGCGTACTGCTTTCAGCATCACCGTAAGGCGGTAAAATAATAACACCGCCGTCTTTTCTTGCCAAATCCCAGTCTTTACCACTTCCAACGTGATCCATTAACGATTGATAGTTGCTTTTCGTAATAATACCAACAGTATCTATACCTGAATTTACCATATTTGAAAGCGGAAAATCAATTAATCTATATCTACATCCGAAAGGTATAGAACCAAGCGTTCTAATTCTTGCAAGTTCGGGAACGTTATTGTCGTGGATATTTGAAAAAATTATTCCAACTGCTCTCATATTATATTCCCTCCTTCGTTATATCTTTATCAATAATTGCACCACCGTCAATACTTGCTCCTGCGTCGATTTTAAGATTGCGTCCAACGACTGCAATACCTTTTCCTTCCGACTTAGGTTCACCTATTTTAGCACCTTTACCTACGGTAACGTTTTCGTCTATAATAGAATATTCAATAACAGCGTCTTCTTCAACGACTACGTCGCCCATAATAATGCTATTTTTTATTACCGCACCTTTTTTCACGATAACGTCGCTAGCAAGAATGGAGTTTTCAACCGTACCAAAAATTTCACAACCTGACATAATGATACTGTTATCCGTTTTAGCGCCTTCACCTATATATTGCGGAGGAGCAAGCGGACTTCTTGATTGAATTTTCCACGACGTATCGGTTACGTCAAACTTGGGATTATCACCAAGCAAATCCATATTTGCTTCGTATAGCGAATCAATCGTACCTACGTCTTTCCAGTAACCTTCAAATTCGTAAGCCATCATTTTTTCGCCCTGCGATAGCATTTTAGGCAATATGTCTTTACCAAAATCGTTTGACGATTTGGGGTTTTGACTGTCTTCTTCTAGATATTTTTGAAGTTTTTTTGCCGAAAAGATATAAATACCCATTGATGCTAACGTAGATTTAGGCTTTTTAGGCTTTTCTTCAAATTCATAAATACTGCCGTCGGGATTTGTGTTAATAATACCAAACCTTGACGCTTCTTCCATCGGCACGTTAATTGCGGCAATCGTGCAATCAGCGTCGTTTAATATATGATAGTTAAGCATTAATGAATAGTTCATTTTGTAAATGTGGTCGCCCGACAAAACTAAAACGTAATCGGGATTAAACTGATTAATAAACCGCAAGTTTTGATAAATTGCATTTGCTGTTCCTTTATACCAGTCCGAAGAATTTTTACCCTGATATGGCGGTAAAATACGCACTCCGCCAAAATTCCTATCCAAGTCCCAAGGTTGTCCGTTACCGATATAAGAATTCAGTATTAGCGGTTGATATTGCGTAAGCACGCCTACGGTATCAATCCCCGAATTTACACAGTTGGAAAGTGGAAAGTCAATAATTCTGTACTTTCCGCCAAACGATACCGCAGGTTTTGCAATATTTGTCGTTAGCGCATACAGTCTACTTCCTTGACCACCAGCCAAAAGCATTGCCACACATTTTTTCTTCCTCATCATATATAAGTATTTCTCCTTAAATTTTTAACTCTTTTTTATAAAATAAATTCCGCTTAATTTTGGTAGCGTTATATTAATTGAATTATTTTTACCGTGAGCAGTTTTCGCCGCCGACTTATATGTTTTTTTAGTATTTAATCCCCTACCACCGTAAACAATATCGTCAGTACAAAGTATCGCTTTGTATTCCCCTTTATCAACGCCCAAACGATAATTATAATAATCGTTTCCAGAAAAATTTATAATCGCCACTAACTGCTGACCTAATTTGTCCTTACGTTTGAACGCTATAATATTATTATCGCGTTCTTCAACCGAAATCCACTCAAAACCGTCCCAAGAATCTTCAATTTCATAAAGAGACGGAACTGATTTGTAAATCTGGTTAAGTTTTTTATTATACTTATGGAGTTTATTGTGTAGGTCGTAATTAAGCATAAAAAATTCAAGACCCTCTTTATAATCCCACTCTTTAAACTGCCCGTACTCGTTGCCCATAAAGGTAAGTTTTTTCCCTGGGTGAGCGTACATATACGCTGAAAAGGCACGCAAAGATGAAAACTTATCTTCAATACTTCCTGGCATTTTGTCTAATAACGATTTTTTACCGTGCACGACTTCGTCGTGTGAAATAGGCAAAACGAAATTTTCACTAAACGCATAGCACATTGAAAAAGTTAGTTTATCGTGGCAACCTGAACGGAAAAAAGGGTCGCACTTCATATAATCGAGAGTGTCGTTCATCCACCCCATATTCCATTTATAGTTAAACCCTAAACCACCCAT
>JAFVTK010000030.1 GCA_017503265.1 Clostridia bacterium
AGCCATCCTTATACCTTTACTTGCAATAGCACCATTTTTAATTGCTACGTCAGTATACATAAAGCGCAAGAAGTCGCAAGCGAGATCTGCTGCCGGTGAATATGCCGGAATAGCAACGGTTTGAGTGTTACCCGTGTTATACGCGCCAATTGAACGCGCTGATGCGATAATGTTCCAGTCTGCCTCTGAAATACCGTAAGTTTTTGCTGCGCCGTTTTCCTTTGAAGTAGCATAAACAATATCTTGGTCAATTTCCTTAATTATTGCTGATAAGATAGCGTCGTAACCGTCTTGTTCGGTTTGCGTCAACTCGGAATATACTTTATTTTCTTTATAGAAACTACATTTTTCTACGATACTGCTAATTACGGGCATCTTCATGTATCTAATATCCCAGTCGATATTATCACGCTCTATAAGAGTTTCGATAGTCGTTCTCATTTCAGATCCAAAGTAGTCGCCGTTATAATGGAACAAGCCCGTGCCTTGCAAGAACATTGCTTGACCTTTGTCGTAACGGGTATCGTTGGCATCAGCGTAAGCATAATCCAAGAAAAGTTCGTCACATACTTCAAGCGAACGTAAACGTCCGGTTTGCTTTAATACTTCGCGTGAGTTTTCCGTTCCAGTTGCCGCATCAAAAGCGTAAAAATAATTGCAATATTCGTCTACGCTTTCATACTGCGCCCACCAAACGTTAAATACGTTTTGCATATATCCTGAACCAGTACTCATCATAGGAATTTTACTGGTAACGGTTTTGGGATTACCACTCTTATCTTGATAGTTAAGGGTATAACCGCTATCTTGTACTTTTTTCATTAATGCGTACATTTCTTCGGTGGTTACGGGAATATCTTCATCCATTGCATCAAGCGCATCATAGTTAACCATCCAACCGAAAACACCGTCAATATAAGAAAGAGTATAATAGGTGTCATAACGATCTACACCATTTACAAAGTAAGCCTCCTCTCTCGGCTCTGCTTTATCCGAAGCAAAAGTGTCAAGACGTTCGTTGGGGATTTTATCAATTACCCTAACGCTTTCACCAGGTACGTTAGAAAGATAAACTTTATCAGTTAAATCAAGTGTTAAATTCGTACCGTCGTATCCGTCCATATTAACCGAGAAAATTAAATCGTATTTGTTAATTGAAGGACCAGCAGAAATCTTTTTACTTGCAGTAGAGTCAACGCCGTCTTTGTTGTAATTGACTTCAAGTTCAGGGTATTTATCTTTTACCCATTGTTGTTGCTTGAAAAGTTCAATGTTTGCCGTAAGCCATTCGTCTTGATATCCTTTATACAAAAGGTAAATGTCAAGAACGTCAGGTTCGTCAGAACCAGATGAACCTGCAAAGCAAGCCGTGCCCGAAATAAGCATTACGAGCGACAACATAGTGATAAGTAAACTTCTCAAAAATTTTTTCATAAATTCCTCCTACAAAATTTATATTTTTTATTATTTATTTTTCTTAATTAATTAACCTTTTAATCCGCCGATTGAAAGATTTTTCATCATGCCTTCTGCGCCTAACGAGAAAAGCAATAATACAGGTATCATAGTTATTATCAAGCACGCGTAATATATCGGTAAGCCTTCACGCGCAATTCCCGTAAGTTGAACGTAATAAAGACCTGCGGCAACCGTTAAGAAAGACGGTTTATACATAATTATTGAATAATATTCGTTCCAAAGCCCTATCGCGCTGGTTATTGCTAATGCGGATATTGCTGGTAACGCTTGCGGTAACATTATTCTAAAAAATACCGTATAATCGTTTCCGCCGTCTATAAACACGGCTTCTGCATACGACCAAGAAATACTCTTAAATATACCGTACATCAACAAAAAGTTTCCGCCAAAGCCCGTATTAATACTTGTGAACATATCGAATAGCGGACCTTTATCGTATAAGTTTAACGCGGCAATCATCCTAAAATAAGCGCCTGACGAACCTACGATAGGTACTGTCATACAAAAGATTGCAATAGAATAAATAAGTTCTCTACCCTTAAATCTATATTTTGCAAAAACGTAGCCCGTACATATAGGCCACAACAAGCCAAATCCACCGCCGACGACGATATAAACCAAACTGTTTATAATCATACCGATAAAGGGTATATTGTCGTATTGAATATAGGTAAAACCTACAACGTAGTTTGAAAAATACCATTGTTCAGGTAATCTAAACGGTCCTTTGACGTAGTCTAAAACGTATGATTTAGGTTCAAAAAGCGATTGAACGAAAAGCCAAACGTAAGGTATTATAAGCGTTAACGCATAAGCGATAAATATTACGAGAGCAATTCCGAATACGACCTTTTCAGGACCTGAACGTTGAGTTAAAACCAAGGATACGTCTTTTATTTTTTTACTTTTATTCTTTTTCATTTTTCCGCATCCTCCTTTTAATATTCTACCGTCGGAATTTTTTCTAAAAGTTTACGAAGACCTAATACGATAGGTACGATTATAACCGTAAGGGTCAACCCCGTTGCTGAAACCAAGGTGTATTTTCCGCTTTCTATCGAACCCGTCCAAACTTTTTCAAATATCCAGTAAGAAATCGTCGTACATCCGTAAGCGTAAGCGTCTTTCGTCATTAAGAGTATAGGCCCTGACGAGTTAATAAGTCCCGTGCAACTCAAAATCAAAATAGTTGACAACGTCGGCCAAATAAGCGGTAAAACAATTGAAACAAGTTCTCTACCGGCTTGTACACCGTCAAGACGCGCAGACTCTAAAACTTCAAGTGGGATTTTTGCCATTGCACCACACACGAGTAAGTGTGTGTTTATTCCACTCCAAAAGCAATAAAAGAGTATAGTAGCGTGCGCGGTATCAATATTTCCTAAAAATCCGCCTTGCGGGAAAATTCCCCATTGTTTACACAAGACCCCGATAGGTCCGTCTGCCGCAATAAATTCTTTGAACACGTTAACCATAACGACTGACGAAATAATATTAGGCAAATAAAATATAATTCTAAACACCTTATATCCGGGGATTTGCTTATAAAGGAAATAAGCCATTATTATTTGAAGCGGGAAGATTAAAATTATATGCTGTCCGAAATAACTAAACGTATTTCTCATTGCAATACCTAATCCACCGCGCCCATCAATGTCCCCACGGAAACTTGCAAACACTTGTTCAAAATTGTACCAAGTAAAATCGCCGTTTACGTCTTGGAACGCCTGCACGAACGAACTTGCATTGACGTATACAAAAAATATAAACCAGCCGATAATCGGTATGATTATCATTGACCAAACGAATATTAGTTGTCCGCGTCGATACGAGCCCATACTACTTTTTTGTCTCATTTTTATATTTCCTCCGTAATTTTAAGCGTTTGAAAATTCTGTTTACTCCAAAGACCAAAACCCATCCAGCCTGCCCTGCCGTGTCCGTCGTTATAATAAACGAACGAGCCGTATGGCTTAAAATCTTCTATTGCTACGCCAAGCGCCGTAATAGGTATAACTTGAACGTGGAATAAATATCTTTCATCAGGATTAGACGATAACTTTACAAAATACTCGTCTTTTAAGCCTTTATCGCCAACGTTTTTAGGTACGCCGTCATTTTGATAAAAGTTTCCGCCCTTTTGCTTGCAAAATCCACTTATATATCCGTAATAAACAGATTTGTTTAATTCGTTACCGCCGATATAAGTTTCAGCGTAAGAGATAACTTGCTCACCATTTTCTTTTAATGCACGGAAGTTTCCGTTAACGTCGTAATCAGTTTTAACCACGCGCGCATCTTTAACAGAATATCCGACGTAAAGGTTTTCGCCCGAAACAAGCATACGACACTCAAAATCTGCTTCCTTTGGATAAAATTCCATAGTAGAATAATTTCTTAATACCTTCATCGGCGTTGCTTTATTCCACACGCTATCAGGATTGTTTCTATAATCCATTGCCGATTGAGATAAAATTTCTTCTTCACTTGCCGAAGTTTTTACTATATAGCCGTCTTCACGAACAAAATCCGCGTATTTATCTATTTGCGCCTTGACGGTTTCATATATAGAATTTATTCGGGATTTTACGGTCAAGGTAACCGCTTTTTCTTTTGCTTGTTCAAGTACTTTAATAACTTTATCTTTTATACCCGCTTCAACCACAAACTGTAAATTGTAAACGTCTCCGCCGGTAGGATACCAAACGTACGCGTCTTTTGAGTTAAACCCTTGCTCTATCAAGCGGTAATACTCTATAAATTCATTAGCGACTTCTTTATAAACTATCTTCGCGTATCGAGCAAGCAGTTCATCTTCGTCAAGCGACGGGTTCCACATAAGTTTATTTATAACGAACGTACACGCTTCGTTCATATCAAAAAACTTTCGGCTGTTCTTTTGAGCGTCGCTCATATCGTTTAACAAGGTGCAGTCTAATTTACCTTCGGGTGTCAAGCCGTACACGCCAAGTTTTTGAAACCAAAGTAAATCGGCTTTTATTTGTTTAAGAATAGGGCGCATATATATTGTGCCTTGGAAAGAATTCCAGTAGGTATATACGCAAAGTTTTTTACAAACCTTTGCCCAGTTTTCAATATTTTTTGCAATCTCTTCATTGCCCGTTCCGCCACGATTATCGTTATAGGCATACTTTTCATTAGTATAAATCGGTGCAAGCGAAACTATTAAATTTTCGTTAGTTTTAACCGCAGGGACTGCTTCGCTGTAAAGATATGCAAACGTCAATACTTCCGTATTTGGGCGTAAACGATTAATCTCGCTCGTAACCCTGTTCATATAATTAAAGTAAACGGTTGACTTATAATTTTTCTCGCTCGGATAAACGGTTACTCCGTCGTCCGTTACGAAAGGTTTATCACTTATTTTAATTCCGTTTTCACAAACACAAAAATAAGGATTATCTGGCATTATTAAATTGTAAATACAATCGGGGTCCGCTTCGCCACTATTCAAAAAATCAACGAACCGCTTTGCAACTACTTTTGCAACGTCTTTGTTGTAGTAATTTATAAAACTTTCCGCATTAGCCGAACGCTTGGGCGTTCCGTCCACGTCGGTCATAAAATATTCGGGATAGTCGTCAATTAAATCGTCTATATTGTTCGCTTTTGGCGCGACTACGCCAAAACCCGTTATTCCGTATTCTTTCCAAATATCGTCAATTTCGTGAAACAAACCGTTAATTTTATTTCTTGCATAGCACGCAGCAGTTCCGCTATCATAATGACCCTTATCGGTACTACCGTGTCCGCACATATTCCAAACGCGATAACGGAAAGGCGATTTTTCTATATAGTCAAATTTTTTTATTACAAACTGCGAAGGTAAATAATCAAAAGCGTAATCTTCTGCGCCACGCCCCCAAACGATATCTAAATTATCTTCTAAAAGTCCGTACGCTCCGTAACAAACGCCGTCAACGGTATGGGATAAAACGTAAACAGTTCCTTCGTCAAATAAAACTGCGTAACCGTCGCTACCTATTAAAGCCTTTTTTTGTAATTCGTGTTCGGGATTTTTTAATAAAATTTTATCGAACGTCGCAAATAAAACTGAATTTATAACGGGCGTGCCTATTTTTACCGCAGGAGTTTTACCCGTAACTTTACCGACTACTTCTGCACAATATTTAACGCACGCTTCTATCTTAGAGTGAGAATTTTTTAAAACGAAAAAGCCGAAATCAGCGTTTAAAAAATCTATCTTAATTGACTTTTTCATACACTTTACCCCACTATAATTTTTTGTCGAATATATTTTAACACGAGAAATAATCCAAGTAAATACAAGGATCAAACCATATGTTTCAAAAAACGAACATATTTTCCGTGAAAAAACCTTAAAAATATCAAAAAAGTCTACCAAATGCTTGCCCCACACCCGGATATGTGTTAGAATATAAAAAAAGGAACTTTGGCATTAAAAACAGCCGAAGCGTATATTTTTATGGATCAGATTTTTTCTATTTCTTCGCTGGACGCTCTATCTGGGTGTACTCTACGCGCGGTGTATAATACTTACACCTACGGCAAATATACTAACGTTTTGCTTGAAGACGATAGCATCTCTTCTTGCCTACTAATTACGCTTGAAGGAACGGGTTCTATCATCTTAAAAGATAAAACGGTTATTAAGTTACCCGAAAAATCCATGTACGTTGGTACGCATTCTGATATTCACAGTCTAAATTCCACTAGCGATACTTGGCATTTTTGTTGCTACTGGTTTAACCCCGTTGCAATAAATCACTCTCGCAATATCGTTTTGCCTGAACTTATTTCGTCTTCAAGTGAAGAAGACGCTTTTGCTACGGAAATTATTAATCTAATATCTACGGGAAATTCTAACGATATTAAATACGCAAACGCTCTTTTTACTTGCAAAATTTTAAAACTTAAACCTTACGAAGCAAACGTTGCTACGCCTTCGTCAAAACTTTTTCAAGACGTAATTACTTATATAAACCGCAATCTTAAAATCATAACTTCCATTAAAGATATTGCTAACCACTTTGCATATTCAGAAAAGCATTTGCGTTCGATTTTTAAAACTTACGCCAAAACTTCACCTAAACAATATATTCAAAAATTGAAACTTGACCAAATTTGTATACTGCTTAAAACTTCTTCTATGAGTTTGCAAGAAATGGTTGAATTGTTTAATTTTTGCAGTTTAAGCCATTTAATCAGCAGTTTCAAAAAAGAATACGGCGTTACCCCTACTCAATACAAAAATCAGCCGTCTATACACACTAAAAAAGCAGAAGTTAACGCGTAAAACAAAAAAAGCGCACTTTGGTTATTCCAAAGTGCGCTTTTTATAAACTTATTATTAAATTTTTATAATATGTTTTTCTAAAATTTCATGATTTTGGTCGGTAAATGCAACTTCAATTTTATCAGGATTAATGGTTAAAGCCGTACCGTAATACTTTTCAACAACTACCCTTCCGCCAACGTATTTTTCCTTGAAAAGTTTTGAACCTATAACGATAGGATATTCATGCGGTAAAATATTTTTTTCACTATCTTTATATAATATCATTGCGTTATGAATATGTCCACAAATCATAAACTTTACGTTCATACGTTCTAATTCTTTATTCCAAGCCATATAACACTCGTGCTCAATATCAGAACAACTGTTTTTAATCGTCGTAGCCATTGACGGGCAAATATGACTTATAGCAAACGTGATATTATCCTTATTATCAATATTTGTTTTCCTTAACCAGTTAAGTTCTCTTTGACGGTATTCGCTAAACCTGTTAACGCCGTTATAAACGTGCGGATTTTTATATGCGTAATCGGTATGATTATCCGCTTTATCTTCGCCACAATCAAGCACTAAACCGTTTAAGCAACCAACACTAAACGTAAAGTAAACGTTCTTACCAACCGCTGGGAAGTATTCCGTATATTTTTCAGCAAGTTTGCCACGCGCGTCGTGATTACCACGCGTAAAGATTGCAGGAACTCTGCCCCCCGTAACGTCGCCCGTAAATTTAAGCGTTTCATAATAATTCTCTACCGTCTCTACTTCACCTATATCACCGTTAAAAATATAAAGGTCGGTATCGTCGCCAAAATAGGTGGCTGCTTGCGCTGCAACTTCATAATTATAATGAACGTCGGCAACGTGATAAACGTGAATATCGGAAGTCTTTTTAAGTGGCTTAAATTCAAATTTTTGCGTTTCAGGTTCGCCTATTTCCGAAAAATAGCCCTTGCGATTAATCGCTTCGCGACAAACGACAAAATAATGACCCGCACGATTTAATAACGCTTGCG
>JAFVTK010000031.1 GCA_017503265.1 Clostridia bacterium
CGCAAAAACTTTTATTGACGGTGTTGCGGTAGTTGAAAATAATAACGGTACGATAGAAATTGCAAACAATCACGAGTATTATACTTCGCCTTACACGGTAGAAAAGAACGGTGATTATTACGTCGTTTTCGCTGACCCCGCAGGACTTACCTATGACGGTGTAAGATGTAAAAATCTTTATGCAAAAGACGGTAATATTATGGTAAGCACTGTTGTTACGAGTGGTGCAACGCTTGGCGAAAACAACGCTGTAACGTTAGAATGTAAAGCTCTCCCGGGCGCAGGATTTGTGTCACAAGTTTTGGACGTAATAATGGACAATAACTATATTGGGTACGCGGGCGAATACGGTGCAAATACTTATATAGACTTTACGTTTACTGGCAACAATATGCCTTCCGTAATGTTCTTTGCTGATGAAATAAACGGCAATATGTCTGGTTATAGCAGTTATACGGGAGCAACGAGTACTGCAGTAGGAGTTGCTTCTAACAACAAAGGATTGGTGGTGACTAACGGTTTCTATAGTTCTAAGAATACGGAAAATAAAGCATATCATATTTTCCAAGTTTGGGGACCGAATAGGATTTATACTTCTAATAGTATAAAAAAGGCGTTTAAAGACATTACAAGCAATGCTATAATCAAGAAAACGTACGGAACCGATACCGACTTTAATGCTCTTACACAAAAAGGATTAAAAACCGACTATTCAAATACGAACTTCAAATATACTTTAGGTATCTACGATAACCAAGGAGCGCTTGCGCTTGACGTAACACTTATCGACCTTGATAATCAAACGACGGTGGTATCCGAAAAGATTTCTCTCGGTATATCTACGTCAAGTATGACGGCTGGTAATATAGTGGTTTATAGTACTGTCAAAGGTTCGGCGAATAGTACCGAATTTACAACCAGTAATCCTTATTATTTTGAGCCAGATTTAACGGGTGTTGTATATACAAATAAAGCAACGGTTGACGAGAATAATTCAGTTACGATAGAAGGCTTAAAGGTAGCGGCGACAGGATACACTTCGCAAATGACGGCTGCGGAAGGCTGTGGTTATATGGATTTGGACGTTGGATACGTTGGTTTGGGCGGAAAATACGGAATAGGCACGTATATTGACGTAACCTACACGGGCAACAATATGCCTAGTATTTTATTCTTTGCGGATAGGATTAATTCGGATATAACGCAAGGCGGTGGCAAAGGAGTGTTACTTGCAAGCGGTATATTGTTTAATTCAACTTGGCGTGGAGATACGCAACTTGGAGTTTACGGACCTAACAGAATTCCTGCACAGTATGATGAAAACGGCGGGTTGACGGTAGGACAAAAGACGTACGGGTACACTTATGGTAGTGCACCGATAATCGGTTCTGTTGCTTATACTGATTATCCGTTACTTACAACCAAGGGACTTATTGAAGACACTTCAAATGAAACTTATAAACTTACCGTTGGTACGTTTGTCAGCGATACGGGTAAATTAGTAATTGATATTTATCTTTACAACGTAACGGCAGACAGCGTGGTTTACGAAGTTCAAGTTGAAACTAGTTTATCGGCAGGCGAAGTTGACCCTGGAAATATCGTGCTTTACGGTGCAGTAAAGGGTAGCGACAGTCCCACGACTTTCTCTTATGGAGAACCTTATATGTCAGAAGATTTTTCAGAAAACGTTTTAAGTTTTGAAACCACTAGTTCAGCAACGTTTACCGCCAAAAACGGCGGTAACGCTGAAATTAGCACGGAAAAAGCATTTCAAGGCGCGCGTTCGTTAAAAGTTAGTTCTTTAAGTCAAGTTACAGCGTTTAACCTTTATGGTTTTAAGCCAGTCGCAAGTTATAATCAAAATGATTTGGTAACCGTTAACGCGTACGTATATCTTGACGCACCCGTGGGTGCAACTCTTTTAATAACCGATAAAAACGGTAACGCTTACACGTATTTAGATGATGTACAAACGGCGGTTAGCGCAGGTGAATGGTCTTCGGTTACCGTGGATATACCAGTCGGTTACGATGACGCTAAATATCTTGACATATCTTTTAAGGTTGTCGGGGCGGATGATTTAAGCGCGGTAAGCGTTTACGTTGATAACGTTCAAATTCAATATAATTCCCTTTTAGGTTATTCACTTTACAGCACCCGAGCAGGTCTTGGTGGTAATACTGTGTATATGTTGCCATGCGCAACTACTAACCAAAATATGAGTTTTATCGTAGTAAATTCCGATGGTCAAATTATAATGATTGACGGTGGTTATGATGCAGACGCGCAAAACATTATAAATATGGTTAAGGCGTTACAACCCAGCGTAGAAAAACCCGTTATTACGGCTTGGCTTTTGACTCACGGACACATTGATCATATAAGTGCGATAACGCCAGTATTGAATAGTGGTGAAGTTGTCGTAAATGCAGTTTATCACGATATTCCTTCCGAAGAAGCGTGGGCGGCGGCAAAAACCGCAGGTTACGATAATGGAAGTGGTGATACCGATGCAACGGCAAGAACTAATCTTTATAGTGCGCTCGAAAGTGCAGGTTTAACCGCTATCCGTCCTAAAACGGGCGAAAGTTTAACTTTCGGTTCTGCTACGTTTGATATTCTTTATACGCCAACCGATAACGGTACGTTTACTTCAAATTACGGAAATAACACTTCGGTAATTTATAAACTCAATACCACCGAAAAGGATATTCTTTTCCTTGGTGATGCAGGTACTGACCTTGGCGCGTGGTTGTTAGAGAACAAGGCGGAAGAATTAAAGAGCGATATAGTTCAAATGGCGCACCACGGTCAAAACGGCGTAAGACAACCCGTATACCAAGCAATCGCTCCGTCAATAGCGCTTTGGCCTACTCCCGACTGGGTATGGAGCAACAGAGACGGCACGGGAACTTTGGAAACTTTAACCGTGCGCGGATGGATGGAAGCGCTCGGCACTACTAACTACGTTTCAAAAGACGGAATTATTAAGTTGAGTTAATTCTAAAAAGATTTAAGCGTTAGGGTTGACGGCGTTTTGCCGTCAACCTTAATGAACTATTTTCGGGAGCATTATTTATGAATTTATACGCGTATAACGCGCCTGGCGCAAAAAGTGCGGAAGCAAATATTGAGAGATTTAGAGCGTACAAAGAGAGTGGTCTTACCACGCTTTATTTAACGGGCAAACTTTCTTACTGTTTAGACGGCGACGAACCATGGGAAAGTTCTCTATCCAAGCGATGTTTTGATTTGGCAAACGAAGTTGGTATAGAAAAAGTTATTCTACGCGACCAAAGACTTTACGAAAATTTGGTTGATTATAAAGATAAATTAGTGGGCGTAGGCGACGGATTTCGTTTTCAATCGGAAGAGGAACTGATTGATTACGTTCGCTATTGTATGAAGGATTATATTAAAGAACCTATGCTTTTGGGGTTAGGGCTTCGCGACGAGCCTGGGTATGAGTACGTCAAAAGTTTTGGGTATGTTTATCGTGCAATAAAGAAGGTTGCGAAAGAATTCGGGCGTGAAAATATTTATATTCAAATGAACTTAAATCCGATGATTATTAACGCCTATTTTTTGATGCACCCCGATTATAAGAATATGACGGAGAGCGAACTCTATGAAAATTATATCGACGCGTTTTTGACGAGTACTGGCGCTGATTTGGTTTGTGTAGATGATTATCCGTTTAGACCTAGTAATTTAGGTGGAAGATTTTTGGCGGGTTTTTATTCGGGACTACAAATTTTAAATAAAGTTTGCAAAAAACACGGAGCAAGGTTAGCCTTTGTCCTTCAATCTTTTGAGATGTATCATAAAACAAACATAAAGGCAACGGCAGGATTTAGAAGAATTGCAAACGTAAACGAAATGTTTTTACAAATGAACGCCGTTCTTGCTTTCGGTGTGCGCGATATTGCTTTTTATACTTTCGAAACTATGGCAGCAAGTGTTGATTCAACCTACCGCACACAAGACGGAAGTTCATTTATAACCGAAGATTGTAAAAAGACGCGAATTTTCTATTTTGCAAAGGCTGCTATTGAACACGCAAAAAAATTAGAAAGCGTTTTGTTTGAGTATGATTATAACGGCGCGCAAATTTGCGTTCACGACGGATTAAAAAAATATTCTAACGACTATGTCGGTAGTGAAGGTATTAGTCTCGGTGATGGCATAATAACGCCACCTAGCGCACTTTTTGACAACAGTTATAAGTTTAAGTATGTGGATAAATTTACGATTGATAAAGACGTAGTTCTAATTACCGAACTTGAAAAGAAAGGTATAAATCCGTATATGTACTGCGTGCTTAATACGGTAGACAGTTCGCACAAGACTAACCCGTCTGCAATGCAAAC
>JAFVTK010000032.1 GCA_017503265.1 Clostridia bacterium
AAAGAGCAAGGATTATTTGATTTTAACGACGTGGTTCAAACTCTATCGGAAAAACTTATTCGCCGTCATCCGCACGTTTTTGGCGACGTTAAAAAACCAACCACGCCCGAAGAGAGCCTTGCGTTATGGAAAAGCGTTAAACAAAAGGAAAAGAACAAATAAACAAAAAGACTTATCAAACTGATAAGTCTTTTTTAATAATCTTTTAACCCGAGTAAATAATCGACTGATACATCAAAAAATTTTGCCATATCTGCCAAAACGGTAAGCGGTGGTTCGCGTTGAGATTTTTCATAATGAAGATAAGTAACGCTGTTTAAATTTAACTTTTCCGAAAGTTGTTTTTGCGTTAAATTACGTTCTTCTCTTAATTCTTTTAATCTTTTGCCTAAAATAATTTGCATTTTTTCACCATGATGTTGTTAACACTTGACATATTACCATTTTGGTAGTATAATATTCACACAACTACCAAAATGGTAGTAAAATAAAGAGGTGATTAAATGAAAATTTCGGAAAAAAGCCTTTCAGTAATAGTTGGTATATTGTGTATTTTTACATTTATATGTATGTTTTTACCTGCGTTTGCGGAAAAAACGTATACAGGTTTAACTGTCTATTTTGGTAAAGAGGCAAGCGCGTATAGTAGTAATAATATTGATGGCGCAGTTTTGTCGGGTATAGGTTATATAGTTATGGCGATATGTGGAGTGTTGTGGATATTTTGTTATGAAAAACTAATTCAGCCTACGCAAAAAATATTAATAGGGGTGATGATTGCATCTATTATATTAATATCATTGACAGGTATGTTTTTTGCGGATGTTAATGAAAATTATTCTAATGCAATGAGTTATGCGTTGGGTGATGGAATAAAAATCGCACTTCTTTTAGGTATTATTGCCGTAATTTTAGCATGTATATTAGTTTTTTCAGAAAAAAACGAGAAAAAATTTATTGAAGATTTATTTAAAGATGAGAATAAAGAACAAAAAGACTTATCAAACTGATAAGTCTTTTTTGATAGAAAATACCAAAAATAACAAAGTTAATAAAAAAAACATATAGTGTAAACGGACGAAAAAATTAAAAAGGAGAATTTATGAATCCGTTTAACGAAAAACCGCGCTCGATAGAAAAGGCGCTACAAAACTGGCAACAACTCTATCCGAAGCCGTACAATAAGCGTGAAGTTGACCCTTACACCAAATGTCGTATAATTTTAATGAACGGCACGGAGTTTGAAGCAAACTGGTTTTCACATCAATTTGCAAGGCACACCGACAATAATGATTTAAGGCGTGATTTAGCACTTTCACGCATGGTGGAAAAACAGCAACAATTAAAAATTTCTCTATTAAAACCAAAAGATGAAAGTATATTAGAGCATACCATTTCTTACGAGCAGTTGGCTGTGGATTTGACTTCTGAACTTGCCAAAAAAGAGCCAGATTGCAACGTAAAAAATTCGTTAGATTTTGCATTGCTTGAAGATTTTGACCACCTTTACCGCTATGCAAATCTTTTAGAAATGGAACAAGGTGTTTATGCGGAGTGGTTAGTTGGTAGGTACACCGAAATTATGCCAGGTCGCCCGACTATTTCGCACCACCGTTTCCCCAAAGATAACGTAAAATTTAATATCGACAGCAAAACGTCGGACGTTCAAACGGTACTTAACACAATGATAATAACCGCCGCAGAGCAACAAACAATGAACTATTATATGAACGTAACCAACTTTGCAAAAAGCGATTTAGGGCGCAGGTTATATCAAGAAATTGCGTTGGTTGAAGAAGAACACGTTACTCAATACGAATCTCTTATGGACCCCAACGCAACCTGGCTAGAAATGCTTTTGTGGCACGAATATTGCGAGTGTTATTTATACTGGTCGTGTTATATGACCGAAACTGACCCGCATATCAAGAATTTGTGGGAAGAAAACCTTACGTTTGAAATATCTCATTTACACAAGGCGGTTGAACTACTTAAAAAATATGAAGGCAAAGACTGGCAAGAAGTTATCCCTGACGGCGAATTCCCGTCGCCCATATCTTTGCACGAAAATATTGATTACGTTAGAAAAATTTTGTGCGATACGGTACAGTTTACTTCTGATAGAGAAGGCTACGCAAAACTTTCCGATTTGCCTGCTGATGCGGATTTCTTTAAATATCAACGTTTAATTAATCCTAACGTAAAAATAGTTCCGTCGCACGACGTTATAGAAACGTTTATACGCTCACACGGGATAGATTACCGCTATCAAGTTGCGCCAAATCCCATACCTGAACTACGCAACCGCAGAGAAGACAACACTTCGGTTGGTAGAAAGCCTGGCGCGGCGCAATCAAGTTCGTTTTTCTGTAACGAGTAAAATAAAAATAAAAAGACTTATCAAGTTGATAAGTCTTTTTTAATAATCTTTTAATCCAAGCAAGTAATCTACTGAAATATCAAATAATTTTGATAATTCCACGAGCATATCTAAATCAGGTTCGCGACTACCTAGTTCCCAAAAACTAACTGTTTGATTACAAACGCCAAGCAGTTCACCTAACTTTTTTTGAGATAAACCCTTTTCAAGTCTTAATTCTTTAAGTTTTTTTCCTAAAAGATTGTTTTTCATATAAAATATATTAATATTCTTTTCTACCACACAGCAAATCAATCGATACGTCAAAATAATCGGCAAGTTTCCAACATTCTATAACGCTCGGCTCGATTAACCCTTTTTCCCAACGGGATAAATTTGCTTGGCTAGTACCTATTTCTTGTGCTAACTTGCGTTGAGATAAGTTGTTAGATTTTCTTAATTCTGCTATTTTATTGTTAGAAAAATTTAAATCTTTCATACAATTTATTATACAAAGATGTATCGTGCTTGTCAAGTAAAGACTTTATAATAAAAAAGACTTATCGAGTTGATAAGTCTTTTTTAATAACTTTTTTTAAATTATTTTTCGTCAAAGTAATAGGGTTGAGAATAAGCGCACTTACCGTCGGTTGTGAAAAGTTCTACGCGGAAGTAGGTGGGGTGCATCTTTTTAATTTCGGACATAGGTATACGCGCGTGGGTTATATCGTTATTGCGTGAGCCTATGCGTGGGCGGTTATAATATTTTATACCGCGCGTTACTATACGGCATACGGGGGAACAGGAAATCACTAATTCGTCCGTTTGCTCGTCAATGTAAAGTTCTTTCAATTCAACACCGGTTGATGCGTAAAATCTTCCGTTTTCAAATGCGTCGATAAAATTTTCATAAGTAAGTTCGGGCATACTGACTTCTATATATCCACCGCAAACGTCGTTATAATCGTCGGGCAAGCCGTCTTCTAAAAGCGCGCAATGGTTATCGTCAGTAGCAACTGCAAACGTTTTTTTACCGCTGGCAAGGTATGAAAAATAATAGTTTATAGTATTTCCGCAATTATAAATAGTTTGGCAACCGTGGTTATAAACTTCCATTGCGGTAATATTATCAATCGCGACGACTTCATCAGTTGGTTGCAAAGACCAAGCAGGGTGATTAAGCGTGCAAAGCCAGCCGTTTTCGGCCATTTTTTTAATATAATCGTTTATCACCGTAACGTTGTAAACTTTTGGTTCGGGTATCATTACCGCCGTTTCGGGATTTTTAGCATAAAAGTTAAGGTGGCAAGTGCGCAGTCTAGTCGGTGTTCCGCTCTTGTCGTAAACGTGAAAATCTGCTTCAAAACCGCCTATCGTAAGAAAATCTTTATCGTTAAGATTTTTGTGGTGGAAATATTTATTGTGGTCAGTATAAGCGATAATAGAGTAACCGTGTTTTTTATAGTAATCTTTTACTTGTTCGGGTGTCATTTTGCCGTCGGATAAAACGGTGTGACAATGAATATTTGCTTTGTAAAAATTTCCGTTCTTTTTTAGTAAATCAATCATAACTTTCACCTACCTTAAATTACATAAATTTTAACAGCATTATTTTTAAATGTCAATAAAAACTTTTTAAATTTGACTAAAATCTAAAAATAGTGTGATTTTTTATATTTTCAGTTGATTTTTTAAAGATTATTTTTTATCATATTATTAAGGTGAATTATGATAAAGATTATGTTTGTGTGCCACGGTAATATTTGCCGTTCGCCGATGGCGGAATTTTTAATGAAAGATTTAGTTAAAAAAGTCGGTGAAGAAAACGAGTTTTTAATTGCGTCGTCTGCGACTAGTAGTGAAGAAGTTGGTAGTCCCGTTCATTACGGCACGAAAAGAATTCTTGACGCTCTAAATATTTCTTGCGCGGGCAAGCGAGCGGTTAAACTTGCGGCGGCGGATTATACAAAGTATGATTATTTTGTGGGTATGGACAGCGCAAATATAAAAAATATGCAACGCATTTTTGGTGGGGATACCGAAAATAAAATTTCAAGTCTAATGTCTTACGCAGGTATTGACAGGGACGTTTCAGACCCTTACTGGACGGGTGATTTTAAGGAAACTTACAACGATATTAGTAAGGGCGTTAAAGCGTTTTTTAAATTTTTGAAAAATTTTCAAAAAAAGTATTGACAACTTAATTTTAGAGTGTTAAACTTAACGTAATTAAAGGCTTTGACTTATTAAAAAGTTAAAGCCTTTAAAATTTAATATGGTATTTGCGAGGTATAAGCCATGCAAGACGAAAAACCCAAGCGATCAAAGTTAGACCGTAGTGAAAACTTTATTCCCGATTACGATTACCTTTTTGAAGAAAAGGTTGACGGGAAAGGCAAAAAGAAGAAAAAGTTTTTCGCTAAACTTGCCAAGATGAACGCGCGCCCTATTATAGGGTCTACGCTCGTTTATTTATTGCAGGCAGCACCGACGTGGATAACTCCGCTCGTTACCGCTTACTTAATCAACGTCGTAACCGACGCTGTTTTGTCGGGCGCAGGAACGTCGGCAAGCGTTTGGAGAAGCGTTATTATTTGTTCGCTTTTACTAGTAGTGTTTATCGTTCAAAATATACCTTCTACTATTTGGCGGTTTAAAATCGTCAGCAAAATGACGCGCAGAACGAGCGCGGGAATAAAAAGTTCGGTCGTTAGGAAACTTCAAAGTTTATCCATAACCTATCATAAAGATATGCAAACGGGTAAAATTCAGTCGAAGTTCTTAAAAGACACAGACTCTGTCGACTCGCTTTTCCACGTTCTTTTACAAAGTTTAATACCTAACGTTATAGGCGTGATTATAGCGACAACTATTTCAGTTTGCAAAAACGGCGTTATCTCACTATTTTTCTTATTTGTAATTCCTTGTAACGTCGGCATATCGTACGCGTTTAGAAGTAAAATGCGCAGGGTTTATCGCGATTATCGCGTAAAAACTGAAAAGATGAGTAACCGTCTTTCTAATATGCTTGAAATGATGCAAGTAACTAAATCGCACGGTTTAGAGCAGACGGAAATAACTAACTTTAACAGGTCGATTAGTCAACTTGCTGGTTCGGGTATGGAAGTCGATAAAAATACCGCTCGTTTCGGCTCGGCAAGTTGGTCGATAAATCAACTGCTTAGCGCGGTGTGTTTAATCTTTTGTTCGGTGCTTGCGCTTCTTAAATACATACCGATAGGCGATATAGTTTTATATCAATCAATGTTTACGCAAATAAGCGGTTACGTTTCAAACCTTGTAAATATGTATCCGCAAATTGCAAGTGGTATGGAAGCGCTTAATTCCGTATCTGAAATTATGAACGCTACCGACGTGGAAGTTAATATCGGCAAGACCAAAGTCCCCGCCATTAAAGGCGAAGTGGAATTTAAAGACGTGTCTTACCGCTATCCAAACACGGAACAGTTTGTAGTAAAAGATTTTTCGCTTAAAGTTAACCCAGGTGAGTGTATAGCCGTCGTAGGCGCGTCGGGTTCGGGTAAGTCTACCATTATGAATTTAATAATAGGCTTTTTAATCCCCGAAAAAGGCGACTTGTTTATTGACGGAAAATCGATAAAAGATTTTAATCTTTCCGAATACCGACACCACATTTCAGTAGTTCCGCAAAACAGCATTTTATTTGCCGGCACGATAAAAGATAACATAACTTACGGACTTACGCATTACAAGGAAGAAGACTTAAACCGAGTGGTTGAAATGGCTAACCTTAACGAGTTTATTAACGATTTGCCAAACGGACTTGATACCGATATAGGCGAACACGGGGATAAACTTTCGGGCGGACAACGTCAAAGGATTACTATTGCGCGTGCGCTTATTAGAAATCCCAAAATTTTAATACTTGACGAAGCAACTAGCGCGCTTGACAATATTTCCGAATACCACGTTCAAAAGGCTATCTCGTCGTCTATTCGTGGGCGCACTACCTTTATCGTTGCGCACCGTTTATCGACGATAAGAGATGCGGACAGAATAGTGGTTATGGATCAGGGCGTTGCGGTTGAAAGCGGTACTTTTGAAGAACTTATGGAAAAGAAAGGTAAGTTCTACGAATTAAAATGTTTAAATGATTTGAATTTAAAACAAGCGCAAGACGGCTTGGAATAAAAGGAGTAAAAGGAAAATGAAAAAAACTATAATATCAACGGAAATTGATTCAACGGCTTCAACCGTTGGTGAAGAAAAAGCGATTGAAATGATTGCAAAAGCAGGTTTTGACGCTTGGGATTTTTCTATGTTCGGCAATATAGCAAAATGGAGTTGGAGAACTAATTTGGTAACCCCAGCAGACCATCCGCTTGCAACGGATAATTATTTAGCGTACGTCCGCAAACTTAAAAAGATAGGCGAAGATAACGGGATATTTTGCAATCAGTCGCACGCGCCGTTTCCCACCGCGCCCCAAGGGATTAAAGACGTGCTTAAACGTTCGATAGAGTGTACTGCGGAAGCGGGCGGTAAAATTTGTGTTATTCACCCCGAAAATAATAAAAGCCCAGAAGAAAACGCAGAAATGTATATAAACCTTTTACCGTTTGCGAAATCTATGGGCGTGAAAATTGCAACTGAAAATATGTGGAACTGGAATAGGGAACTTGACCAGGCTGCGCCTGCCGCTTGTTCTGATCACGACAACTTCTTGGAGCATATTAAAGCGGTCAACGACAATTATTTAGTGGCGTGTTTGGATATAGGACACGCAGAAATGCGTGGACTAAACACCGATTTGGTTAAGATGATAAGAACGCTTGGTAGCAGTTTGCAAGCGTTACATATTCACGACAACAATAAGCATAAAGACAATCATACGTTGCCAGGATTAATGGATATTGATTTTGATGCAATGGTAACCGAACTTAAAAAAATTGATTACAAGGGTGAGTTTACTTTGGAGTGTAACGGCTTCATAAAATCTCAACCCGATTTAGAAGTTGCGCTTAAAACGGCGGCTGTTACCGTTCGCGCGCTTGCCGATAAGTTCGACGCGTTAAACTAACGAAAATTCTTTTTTAATAAACTTAATAAATTTTGCCGCGCAACCCGTTTGCGCGGTTTCTTTTTTATAAGCAAAGCCTATCGTTCGCGAAATTTCGGGTTTAAGTTTAAGCACCCTAACACCTTTCGGCGCGTTTTTTAATATTAACGACGGAAGAACGGCAATCCCTATATTTTCTTTTACCATTGATATAATCGACGCGTCGTCTACCGAATCAAATTTTATTATTTCCTTAAATTTGCTTTCGTCAAAATATTCGTGCAGACAACCTTCGTTGTGAGAAATATAACTAAAAGGATACAATTCTTCTTTTGAAACGGTTTTTCTGTCGGTAAAAACGTTTTTTGGAACGACTGCTTCAAACGGGTCGTTCATAATGCTTACGAAAGAAGAATATTCTGGTTTATGGTCGGTAAAAACTACGTCTGCCGCGTCAGAGTTTAACAGGGTGCGCATATCGTTTTCAACCTTTATACTAACCTTTACTTGCGGATAAGCCGTTTTAAATTTTTTTATTATTTCGGGGAGTAGGTGTTTTGATATGCTTGAATAACAGCCTACCGTAAGAGTATCGTTGCCGTGTTTAATGTTTTCAACAGCCTTAAAGCGAGTTTTCAGCGTCAATTATCGCAGCAAATTTTTCGCATAAAACTTTTCCGTTTTCGGTAAGTTCAATTCCGCTATGGGTGCGGTTAAGTATTTTTACACCCGTTTCTTCTTCCATTGCGTCGGCTATATGTGAAAGCGCGGACGGAGTAT
>JAFVTK010000003.1 GCA_017503265.1 Clostridia bacterium
TCAACCGTTTCGTCGATTTCTTCTTCAATAGAATCGTCGATTTCTTTTTTATCCACCTTATTGTCAAGCGTTTCAGTTTTTGTTTCGGTAAAGTCAAAGAGGGAAACTTGAGCAGGGTTGTTTTTCTTTATAGGTGGAGTAGTAACGGTAGGAGTTTTGATTGTTGAAACGGGTTTAGGCGGTTCGTATTTTGTGCCGTCAAGATTAAAAAGTGAGCCTATAAGTTCGTTTTCTTCAAAATAATGTATCGCCCAACCGAAAACCGTATCGTTATCTTCGTAGTCGTGTTTTAGTTCTCGTGCCTTTTTACTTGCGTAATTCCAAAAGCCGTCGAGGTCTTTTTTGTTTAAAAGTGTCTTTCCGTCTTTTTCTATTTGCACGCCGTTATTTATCTTGTCGGCGAGAATTTGGCTTACGTTATTTTCTAAATAGTCTTTAATCGCTTGTTGCGAAGTGTTCTTTGCTACTAAATTTAATTTCATTTTTACCACCCCATTTGTTTTGCTATTTTTGGTAATTTCGAGTAAATATTATTTTCCATAATCGTTTTATGAAGTTGTCTATCTCTTGCAAAGCCGTATTTTTCGGCAAGTTCAATACCTTTTTTAGTCAGTTGCTTTAACTCGAAATAGTCATTTCCGTCGTGGTGACAACCTTTAATTTTGAAATGCCCGTTTTCGTCTGTAAAAGTTACCACGTCAAGATATTCGATAGAAGAGAGCAGTTCGTTAGCGTCAGTTATAAATTTTCCACCGTCGAAAGTGCCGTTCCATCTTCCAACTTTGCCAGTCATTAGATAATAACCGTTATTTATAATCTTTTTAAGTTCGTGAGTAAAGTCGTACCAACCGATACTGTTTTGTTCGGCAATTTCGTCATAAATTAAAGAATGAGGAACGTCGTTCGGCGTTCCCCATCCATATTTGTCTGAATAATTTTCAAAAAGGTATTCTTTTGTAAGTTCAAACGCTGTATCCGTATCGTCGTTTGTGTATAAAATTATTTCTTTATTTTTCATTTGTTTACCTCTTAATATCTTCTAAAATTGTTTGTGTTTCTGCTAAAACACGGGTGTATAAGTCGATTAACGCCTTATTATAGTCTGTTATATAGTGTCCGAAGTAGTAAGTTCCGTGCGTGTATCTCCAAGTAACGAATTCGCACTTTTGATTTTCGCCAAGCACGTATTCAAATTCGCCAAAACTAATTACGCGAATAATTTTATATCCAGCGTTTTGTCTTATTTCTCCCATTGTGTCACCTTCCCGTAAACGTCATCACAGTAATAAGCGTTTGAAAAATAGTTAAAAATTGCCGTACAAGTTATATCTTTATATTTAACGATATATGAGTGTGGAATAAGTTTTCCAAAAAGTTTTTGTGGAGCAAGAACTGTTATTTCGTCCATTTTTCCATCAAGGGAATGTATATGTGCTTGTATTTTAAATTCTTTCATTTGCGTAATCTCCTTAAAAATTATTATTGTAAAAATCACATAAAATAGTTCTAGGGGATAGATCTTTCAATCTATCCCAATTCATTGCAACGTAGTCGCTAAATTTGCCAAGCGGTATATCGCTTTCATCCTTTAGATAACATTCGTGAACAAGAGAAACAAAGGCAATAAGTTGATTATCTCGCATTTCGTGACAAGTTCCTATGTCGAAAATAAACGCCTCAGAGCCGTTTTCAAAGTTGTAAGTTTTGCCATCGTGAGTTACTTGAATATTCATTAGTTTGCCTCCTTATAAAAAAGTTCGACTGTAAAACCTGCTTGAGTTAAAGGCTTTACAATCGAAAAAGTTTCTTTGTAATAAGTATTAAGTTTCCATTTTACCCATAGATTTTTATAGATGTTTTCCTTTTCACCTTTCCAATCTTTAGATAAGCCAACACACACTTTTAAGTGTTGTAAGTCGTTGAAATGCCCGCCGTAATCGTAATAGCGTTTACCGTCTTTTTCGTACTCGTAAACTAATACGCATAAGCAGTTGGCTCTATAAACGTTTAACGTATATTCGTTATCGCCTTGTTTGCATTCAACAGTTCCCATTTTGTCTTCCCATTTCCAATTTACACTCATTTTAATAACCTCCTTTTAACAAAATCTTCTAATTCCACCGCAAGCACTTTTAATACCTACAGTTCCAAATTCTGAGCACCACTCATCGTCTTTATTCCAAACGTAAGAGTAGGCGTAAAAGTTTTCTTTCTCTTTTTCAACGAGCGTTTTCCATTCGTATTTGTAGTTGGTAACGACAAGGAAAGTATAGCATTCGCCAAACTCGAAAAACTCGTGAGTAACGGCGTAAACTATGCATTTGTACTTTTGTTCAAAGACTTTGATTTTATCTTGCAGTTCTGGGTATTGATAAGCCCAAAAACCTGCGTATCTTTCAAACATTGTAACTACGTCGTTTTTCTCAAAAGCCTCGATATAAGGCGAATAAACGTCCATTTCTTTTAAAATTTCAACTGCTTTTTGTTTCATTTGTTCTCTTTTCATTTGTATATACTCCTTAAAATTTCTCATATTGTTTTGCGTATTCTTCGTAAACGTCATTATCTATTTGACGAAGTAAAGATTCTTCAAATATCCATAACGGATAATTCCAAAAGCCACTTTGTTTTGTTATTCCCGTATCAACTCCAAAGCCTTGCTTTTTTAATTGGAAAGCAAAATTGCAATTATTTGTATCAATGTAAACAGCGTCTTTAATGCCTATAAACTCGCCAAAAGAAACAGTAAACGTTGCAAATGGCTCAACCACTTTGTTGTTTTCAACTACGTTAAGACAAATTGCTAATCCGTATCTTTTTTCGCCCATAAAATCTTCAACTTCGTACAAGTCAAGACTGGGTTCTACTTGGTATTTTCCGCCATAA
>JAFVTK010000004.1 GCA_017503265.1 Clostridia bacterium
AAGTCGACATTTCCCCTAAAAGGGGAATTCCCGGCCAGCGGCACCATCAAAAAGAGAAGATAACGTGTGTTATCTTCTCTTTTTGCGTTACTGTTTTTTAAAATCAATATTAAAGTTAAAATTTGCGATATATAATGGTAATTTATTTCATTTTATAAAGTACTTTAAAGAAAAAATAATACCACCTAATAAATTCATATAAAGTACTTGACAAATTGCTGGGGGGGGGTAATATGTTTGTATCAATATACATGGAGTAATTTATATGAAAAACAAACTTTTAAGTTTACTTGTTGCAGTATTGTTATGCTGTTCGGTAGCGAGTGGGCTATGTGCTTGCGCGCCCAAAGATCCGCCACCTAGTGGTGATGGTAGCGTTGATAAGATTAGCGCAAGTTTACTTGACGGAAAAATTGCGAACTTTTTAGGTGCGCAAGGATTAGGCGTTTTGGATAAAAACGATACGGATACCAACGGCGGTGCGCAATCTTTAAGCACGGAATTTGGCGCAAGTGCTTTTAGTGCGGTTACTTTTGAACAGACCGAAGGCGAAAAAGGCTATCAAAAGAAGAATGAACTTATGAAAAACACCGCCGACGGACATAAAGACGTACATTTTTTCGATTCAAATGAAAACAGAAGCAGTTACAAAGATTTAAATAAACAATTTAATAATCACCATCATAAAGGTGCAGAGTGTAAAAATGCGAACTGTGACCAAATTTCAGACGAGATAGAACAGCAAGAACAAGAAGGCGAATCTAAAACTATAATCTCGCTTGACGCAAGGATGAACAAACTTTATAATTACGGCGACTTTACCTTCTTTTCCGTTTCAAGCGCGGTAGAGGGCGAGGCAACTATTAGAGTTATAAGACATGCACAGCAACCGTTCATGATTAACGTCGGCAACGAAATGGTCGTTGTAAACGCAGGCAACGGGGAAGAAGCAAGTAGCACGGGTGTAAGTTTTATTCAGTTAGAGGACGGAATAATTTTCGTTAAACAAATTGAAAACGATATGAACTATCACGTTTCAAACTATTGGAGCGACGACTATAACCAAAGTTACGTTACTTACAACAAGACGGGCAAAACTTATTCTCTTTCAGCGTTCCCAAGGATATTCTCGGTTGAAAACGGAATTTTAAAAATTTATAACGAAACCGCAAACGGCAAGTTTGATTACTATCAGCCGGTAGTTGGTAACGACGGCGAAGTTACTTTTGAGCAAATAGTTTTACCAAGCGGTAGTGATTTTGTAATACCTTTTAATTCATATGTCAACGTACTTAAAGCGGATATACACGGAAATAAAGTTATTGAAAGTGGCGGACGTTTTGACGACAGTTTAGATAAGACTTTCGACCAAAACGGTGAAAAGAAAGTAGGCGATAAAATTATCGGCGCGGTGCAACTTGCGTCAACTATAAGTCAAATCCAACAACAGGGTGGTAATTACGGACAAATATTTGCTAGAAGATTTGAAAGAGCAACTAGATACCATATGGGTAGCGACGGCAGAATTTATCGTTTAAATTTTAAAGGCAATTTAAGTGAAATTTCCGTAAACGTTTTAAATGAAAATTGCGTTTGGCAATCGGTAGAAAATACGGCGGAAGTTACTTTTGATATTGAAAACAGTATAATATTATGGAGTTATTCGCTAAATCAAACGGTTAGGGATTATTTTAGAATAACCAAAATATCAGGTGGTTACGCGTACTATTCTTCGGCTGCGACGACCGACGGCGGAAGGGTGTGGGAATCGCACTTAACTTTTGACGTTAGAGATATTGAAATGGGCGAATATTCAGGCGTGGTTAAAATACCCGTTGACGGACCTACGCCGTCCACTAATGGCAACGTGCCTTATTTGCATCTAGAATCCTTTTACGAAATGGAACTTAACGGTGTGGATTTTTCAGAAAGATATAGAACTTTCCTAATAGGTGAAACGCAAATGCTAACGCTTTTCGGTAGAGAGCGTGGGGCAGGACAAATTATTTTAACTGACGTTACCACGGGTGAAACGAAAGAACTTGGAGATAGCGCGTTTATTGGTATGGACGAATACAATATTAAGTTAGAAGGATACGGCTGGCTATCGCTCGTAGACGAAATAGACTTTGCTAATTTTGATGCGGCGAATATATTTACCGACGAACCTATCGATTACGACGGCGGATTAGACGCGTACTTTAAGTTCCTTACTGAACAAATTGCGTAATAGAAAAACGACAAAGCAACCTTGACGAAAGTTATGGTTGCTTTTATATCGTTTGTCAAAAAAGCCATTATAGCCGATTTTATAAAAACGGTGTCTTAAATTGCAAACACTTTGCTTGAACAAAAGGGCGTGTTTGTGTTATTATTTTTGTATAAAACACGGGGGCGTAAATCATGGCTTACGATTTTAAGACGATTATTTCTCAATTTGAAATTGACGGCGAACTCGTTTCGTGCGAAAGGTACGGCGAGGGGCATATAAACGAAACTTATCTTGCGGTAACCGAAAAGGGTGGCGTAAAAACCGATTATATACTTCAAAAAATCAACAGCAAACTTTTCACCAACGTACCCGCGCTTATGAACAATATCCGTCAAGTAACGGAATTTAACAGGGAAAAGATTAAGGCGCGTGGCGGTAATCCCGACAGAGAAAGTTTATCGTTAGTTTATACCAAGGGCGGCGAAACTTTTTATCATTGCGCATCTTGCGACGGATATTTCCGCGTATATAAGTTTATTACGGACGCTATCGCGTATCAAGTGGTTGAAAAACCCGAACACTTCTATCAAAGCGCAGTTGCTTTCGGCAATTTTGCAAATCTTTTGGCGGAGTTTGATGCGAGCGGTCTTTACGAAGTAATACCAGACTTTCACAATACCGAAAAGCGTTTCCGTGATTTTGAAGCATCCTTAAAGGCTGATAAACTTAATAGGGCAAAAGATATTAAGAAAGAAATAGATTTCATATTATCGCGTAAAGATTATTGCGGAAGAATAGTAAATCTTTTAAGAAGTGGCAAAATGCCCACTAAAGTTACGCATAACGACACTAAACTTAATAACGTAATGCTCGACGCAAAAACGGGCGAATACGTTGCGGTTATTGACCTTGATACAATTATGCCGGGCAGTATTTGTTACGACTTTGGCGATAGTATTCGTTTTGGTTGTAATCCTGCGGCGGAAGACGAAAAAGATTTGTCAAAAGTTAACTTTGATTTAAATCTTTTCGACGTGTACGCAAAGGGTTATCTTTCAGCGCTTGGCGACGGCGCAACCAAGATTGAAAAGGACAATCTTGCGTTTGGCGCAATACTTATGACTTACGAGTGTGGTATGCGTTTCCTTGCCGACTATCTCGACGGCGACGTATATTTTAGAACGCATAGAGAAGGTCATAATTTAGACCGTGCAAGAACGCAGTTTAAGTTGATTGAAGATATGGAAAAATTACTTCCTGAAATGGAAAAAATCGTTCAAAAATATTAAGACAATTTTCCTTTAAAGTTTTAGATAAATCCCAAAAACCAGAAAACCGCCGAACTTCGGCGGTTTTCTGGTTTAAATAAAATATTAAAGTTTAATTTTAACGTTTAACGGTCCGCATTGCTTTTTAAGGTGTTCTACTAAAACTTGTTTCGTGCCGACTGTGAAGAAGTTTACGTCAAGCACTAACGCGTTAGCGCCCAAATATAGATATATAAATTCGCCTATCTGCCTAACCTTTGAAATATTTGAATAAGATAGGTCGGATGCTTCTTTTTTCTTGTCGCCGTCAAAAGTGTAAGTGTAAAAATTGTCTTCATAAAATCTATAAACGACGTGCGTATTTTCGGTTATAAATTTGTTTTTGTTAACGTAAACGTTGTGTAGCCAAAGAAAAGCCACTCCGCAACCCAAAATAACGCAACCTGCAAATAAAAAATAATCGTCTTCGGCTGACTGCGCAATGCGTTCTATTATATATAGCCCCAAGCACGCCGCGCCAAAAATTAAAAAGAAAATACCCAAACTTTTAAAGCGTTTATATAAACGTTTAAGCGTTTCTTTATTCATGGGCGTATCGTTTTCTGCGATAGGTGCAATTTTTAATGGTTCTACCGTTTGTTCGGGGAACTCCGCTCCGCACGCAGTACAAAATTTTGCGTCGTTATCGTTTTCTTTTTGACAGGTGTTGCAAAGTTTCATATTAAACTCCGTTTTTGTTTTATTATAATACTTTGGTGCACGACTGTCAATAAAAGTTTTTAATTTTACCTTTCGTTTTGTGGCTTAATATAGTTGCCCGTAACGGCGTCTTGAAACATCATCCAGTATCCGTCGCCCGACAGGTCGAATATAGAGAGCGGAATAAAAGAGCAATATCCGCGCAGTTCTTTGGGTGGTTCTGGCGCGTATACGCCGGGAACGCCGTAACAAATATATTTTTCTTTTCCGCTTTCTTTAATTAATCCCACGACGTAAAATTTATCGTCGGAGTAATTTATGCGTGCAAAACGGCTATCGTGAAAAATATTTTCTAACCCTGCTTCGTTTGGGAACTTGTTAAAAATCCCGTTCAGTTCTTCTCTGACGGTAAGGTGGTAGGGCTGTTCGGCTGAATAGTCTTCGCCGTTATCAAAGTTTGTTTCATGCGGAAAGCCGTCAGCGTCCTTGACGCTTTTATTCGTTTCTTTCGCGCGTCCAAAATCAGTCTCTGCATCTTCCAACCGTACGTTTCCATAAGTCCACTCCTTGACGGCGAAAAGTTTGTCTTGTATTCCGTCGTCTAACGCATAATAATTTTCGGTAGCCACCGCTTCGTCGTCGTAAACGGCTTTAATTTCTTCGCTTTTGGGCGACGGAAATTCTTCGGGTGGCGTAACGGTGGGGTCGGGATCTTCTGCTGGGGGATAAGGCGGGCGAATAGGGTCGGGGTCAATCGGGTTTTCAACCGTGGGGGAGTAATTTGGTTTTTCTATTTCGTCCGCGCGCTTTTTATTAGAACGCCTATCACATAAACATTTTTCTGCTGTCGTGCGTTTAAAGTCGCCGATAGAAAAATCAAAATCATCTTCGCGCTGAAACGCAACGGTGACGGGAATATCGTCCTTGACTAAATAAACGCCGACGGCAAAACCTTTTTTAAAGTCAAGTCGATCGGGAAGAATTTGTCTTAAAGAAGAAGGGTGTTTTCCACCGTCTACTGTAAAAGCAGTTTTTTTGCCGTCAATAATCGTAATTTTATATTCTGCGTTAACGGCGGCGGATAAATTTACAATCGTTAAAAAAAACTCGGTAACACCGTTTTCAACTTCGACGCGAGCAATACCGCTTACCCTCTTACCGTTAGAATAACCTTCGCAAACTTCTTTTAATACCAAAACTTTTTTATAAAAACTCATAACCGCTCCGCGCTAATTAAATGTAGCCGATTTAGTTTTATTCTAATATATATGTTTTAAACACGAAAAAAAGAATTTAAAAAGTCGAAAGGTATAAAAAAATAGCGAAAAGGGTAAAAAGAAAAGGCTTAAATAAATTTTTTTGAAAAAACTTCAACATAATCTTTACTTTTGACAAAATGTATGGTAGAATATAAACTGCGGAACGATAAGAATTTTAAGTTTTTCGCGTTCTTATAACATTAAAAATCGTAAATGTTTTTATAGCGATTTTCCGTTTTTTAAATAAATTGCGGATAAAAATGTAAAGCAGTCGTTTAATCGACTTAAACAAAAAAATTTTTTAGTCAAAAATACCGGAGTAAACCGGATTACATAAGGAGAATTATTATGACGACCAACAAAAAAGTAATTGATTTTATCAATGAAACCAAAGCACTTTGTCAGCCTGACAATATCGTTTGGATTGACGGAAGCGAAGAACAACTTGAAGCATTAAGAAAGCAAGCAGTTGATGAAAAAATCTTAATTAAACTCAATCAAGAAAAATTGCCTGGTTGCTATCTTCACCGTACGACTGTAAACGACGTTGCGCGTGTAGAAGGTAGAACTTTCATCTGCTCAAAGAAAAAAGAAGATTCCGCTCCCATCAACAACTGGATGGAAACGGGCGAAGCAATGGCTCTTATGAACGACTTATTTAAAGGCGTTATGAAAGGCAGAACTATGTACGTTATCCCCTATTCAATGGGTGCTGTCGGCAGTAAGTTCTCTAAAATCGGTATCGAACTTACCGACTCTATTTACGTTGTTCTCAACATGGCAATCATGACCCGCGTAGGTAAAGCGGTTGTGGACGCTTTGGGCGACGGCGACTTTATTAAAGGTTTGCACTCTTACGCTGAACTTTCCGAAGAAAAGAGATATATTATGCACTTCCCCGAAGAAAATGCTATTATGAGTATCAACTCTAACTACGGTGGTAACGTTCTTCTCGGTAAAAAATGTTTCGCACTCCGTATCGCGTCTTATCTCGGTAAGACCGAAGGCTGGATGGCTGAACACATGCTTATTCTTGGAATTACCAACCCCAAGGGCGAAAAGAAATATATCGCTGCTGCGTTCCCGTCGGCTTGCGGTAAAACCAACCTTGCAATGCTTATTCCTCCCAAGAGTTATCTTGAAAAGGGCTATAAGATTGAGTGTGTAGGCGACGATATCGCTTGGATTAGAGTTGGTGAAGACGGTAGACTTTGGGCAGTTAACCCCGAAAACGGTTTCTTCGGCGTTGCTCCTGGTACTAACGTTAAATCTAACCCCAACGCACTTCAATCTACTATGAAAAACACCATTTTCACCAACGTCGTTCAAAATCTTGACGACAACACCGTTTGGTGGGAAGGTCTTGATAAAAATCCGCCTAAGAACGCTATCGACTGGAAAGGCAATCCTTGGAACGGCGATATGAAAGATGCTGATGGTAAGGCTATCAAGGGCGCACACCCCAACAGCCGTTTCACCGCACCCGCTATCAACTGCCCGTGCATTTCCGATCAATTCGAAGCGCCTAATGGTGTTCCGCTAACCGCTATCGTATTCGGTGGTAGACGTGCTAAAACTGCACCGTTAGTATATCAAAGCAAAGACTGGAATAACGGCGTATTCGTTGGCTCTATTATGGCAAGTGAAACTACCGCAGCGGCTACTGGCGCAGTTGGCGTAGTTCGTCGTGACCCGATGGCTATGCGTCCGTTCGTTGGTTACAACATGGGCGACTACTTCAATCATTGGATTGAAATGGGCGACAAGATTAAAAATAAACCCCAAATCTTCAACGTTAACTGGTTCAGAACTGACGACGAAGGCAACTTCATTTGGCCGGGATTTGGCGACAATATGCGTGTGTTAGAGTGGATTATCGACCGTTGCGAAGGCAAGGTTGACGCTGTTGAAACGCCTATCGGTTACGTTCCCAACGCAGAAGACATCAACATTGAAGGTCTTGAAGACGTTACTATCGACACCATTAAAGAACTTCTTACCGTTGATAAAGAAAACTGGAAGAAGGAAGCAGAAGGTATTGAACAGTTCTACGGCGAGCTTACCAGAGTTCCGCAAGAACTTAAAGACCAACTCGCTAACCTTAAAGCAAATCTTGAAAAATAAGTTTTTGAATAAAAATACCGCTATGCAGTTTGCATAGCGGTATTTTTTTAATCGTTGTTGCAAGTGTTTAAACGCTCGATTTCGTTTTTAAGTTCTTGCGTTTTTTGTTCTGTGCTTTTTTCTAACCTTGCAAGTTTTAAAAATTTAAACCATAAACCTGGGCGTGTATTTCTTAAAGTCGCAATAAGTTTTAGTTCATAAATTGCCAAACCACCTGTTAACACTTCGTAAATTTCTTCACACTCTTTTACATAATCGGGTTTAGGCAAAAAATCAGGGAATAACGCATCAAAATCTTCGTTGGTAATATTTTTAAGATTTTCAATCGTTTTCTTTATATCTTTATAGTTTTTGCAGTCATAAAGCATAAATTTTTGTTTGTTTTTCATTTTGTTTCTCCTTATACAACGTGATATAAATATTATAATAAAAATTTTTTGAAAAATCTTGATATACTCATTAATGGGTGAAAATATTTAATTAACCGTTTTTGTATAAAAATTTAGCAGATGGTCAAAATAATCGTATAAATTAATACGGAGGTGTTTTTATGGGCAACAACAATATGCTCACTACCAAAGAAGCAACGCTTATTTCCGACCTTTTAATTATGGAAGAAAGCGCGTGCAAAAAAGCAAGACTTTATTCAAGAACGCTCACAGATACCGCGCTTGCGGAATCGTTTGGCAAGATTGCAGACAACCACGAAAAGCGTTTTAACGCGCTTTTAGAAATGCTATAAGGAGATTAATAATGGATAATTATAAATACAAAGCGGATATTACTTTAAACGAAAAAGACTCTTTACAAGATATGCTTAACATTGAAAAGAGTTTGGTTAAAATCTATTCAACGGCAATGACCGAAGGGGCAAGCAAGGGTTTTAGAACGCTTATCAAAAGCCATTGGGCGCAAGCCGCTGACGACCAAATGAAAGTATTTTTAGAGATGACCGACCACGGATATTATCAAGTGGAAAGCGCGCCTGAAACGGTTTTATCTGAAAGTAAAAATAAATTTTTGAAAGTTAAAACGCAACTTTCTTAAAAATTAAAACGCCCGTGGCAAACTTACCACGGGCGTTTATCATAAAATCAAATTATTCGGGTTTATTTTCGTTAAGTTCTTTTTTAGCGTAATATTTGTTTGAAATAATTTTAGTTACAAACAAAGCGCCAACCATAATTGCGATAGATAACGGCATCATAACGTACCATAAGGGGATAAACCCTGCAATTATAAAGCATACGAAAGATACGCCAGCAACGAAAATTGCGTAGGGGATTTGGGTTGAAACGTGGTTTAAGTGTTCACATTCCGCACCTGCGCTACTCATAATCGTAGTATCGGAAATGGGTGAGCAATGGTCGCCACAAACCGCACCTGCAAGACACGCCGAAACGCCTAATACCATAAGTGGGTCGTCGGGTGAGAACATAACCGTTACGATAGGAATAAGTATTCCGAACGTACCCCAACTCGTACCGGTTGAGAACGCAAGTACGCAAGCAACCAAGAAGATTATTGCGGGCAAGAAGTTTTTAAGTCCTGCTGCCGCGTGATTCATAAGGTCGCCAACGTAGAACGCTGCGCCTAGTTCGCTAGTTACGTTTTTAAGCGCGGTTGCAAAGGTTAAGATAAGTATTGCAGGAACCATTGCGATAAAGCCTTGCGGAATACTCTTCATAGCCTCGCCAAACACTACTACTTTTCTAATTGCGAAATATATTATGGTAAATATAAGTGCGATAAGTCCGCCCCACGGTAGCGCTATCGTTGCGTCCGTGTTACCAAATGCTTTAATAAAGTCGTTTGCGCACTCAGTACCGCCCCAAGCGTCTACACCGAAGAAACCGCCAACGTACACAAGGGCAAATATGCTTGCTATCAATAAAACTACTATCGGAAGAACTAAATCCCAAACTCTACCGCGCGGGTTTGCTTCGTCGTCGTTGGCTTTAATTTGTCTACCGCTGAAAAGGTCGCCGTTTTCCGCGTTGATTTCGTGCTTTCTCATAGGACCGAAGTCAAACTTCATTAAAATAATACCGATTACGAAAACGAGCGTTAAAATGGAATAGAAGTTCATGGGAATTGCCGCGATAAACAAACTTATTCCGTCGCCGTTTTCAACGTATTTAACTACTGCTGCCGCCCACGAAGATATAGGCGCAATCATACAAATAGGCGCTGCCGTCGCGTCGATAAGATAAGAAAGTTTTGAACGGCTTATTTTATGTTTATCAGTTACGGGGCGCATTACCGAGCCTACCGTTAAGCAGTTAAAGTAGTCGTCGATAAAAATTAAAATGCCCAAAACGAAGGTTGCAAGCGCTGCGCCAACCTTGGTTTTAACGTGCGTTTTCGCCCAGTCGCCAAAGGCTTTTGATCCACCTGCTTTGTTTACGAGCGAAACCAAGATACCGAGTTCAACCAAGAATACGAAAATTCCTGCCGTATCAGAAACGGCTGCGGTAAGACCAGCATTTATGACTACGTCCATAGATTTAAGTGGCGAAAAGTCTGAAATAAGTATTGCGCCCGAAAGAATACCGATAAATAGTGAAGAATAAACTTCTTTGGTTATTAGCGCAAGACCGATTGCGATAATCGGGGGAAGAAGCGCCCAAATAGAACCTATTCCTATTTTTGCGTCTTCGCAGTTGAAGCAAGTGTCGCCGTTATATTTTCCCGAGCCGTTACAGGTAGGACAAGTAACGATATTGTGTACGCCACCCGTAGCAGTTGCAACGATAAGTAGCGTAATTATAACCGCGATAGAGCATAACAGCGCGATTACTTTGCCTGAAAGTTTCTTTTTTGCGTTTAGCATAACTTTCTCCTTTTGTAAAAAAATTTTTTCAATAAAAAATCACGGTACTATTAAATACCGTGACAGTTCCCGAACATTTAATAGCGCACCACGCTTTTTGCGTG
>JAFVTK010000033.1 GCA_017503265.1 Clostridia bacterium
CCGCCGTTCCCCGAAGAATAACTAGGGAAAGGATTATATCCGTAGCCATATTTATGAGTGTCTATTCCTGTATGAATACTGCCCGCATCTTTATCGTAAGCGCCAAGTAGCATATAGTCTATATCTTCAGAATACGTTGCTGCCGACTTGCCTAAATAGTTATATATTTCTTCATAAATACTTTGATTGCCTGTTACTAAAGCGGGCGCTAATACCGCATTAAGCCAAGTTGCGTGTACTGCCGTCATTGCTCCATATTGCTCTATAACTTCATTAGGTACAGAAAAATATACACTATGTAAACTGTCTTGCGTATAATCGTTCTTTCCGTTAGTTCCGTCAGGTCTATACGTTGTTGCGTGAACGTCAAGCGTTAGCGTTTCCAAACTTTCACTTGTGTACGTTAACGTGCTTTCCGCATCTTCATCAGGTCCGTAACCTTGTGCATATCCGCTGTACTTATACGTTGAACTTATCGTGTAATCGGTTGCGTTTATATCGCCTTTTTTTAATAGTTCAAAACTGCTTACCTTATATATTCTGCTACTACTGTTTACGCCGTTTAATATCGCTAACTTTTGTTCATCAGTTAAAGATATTTTGAATTTATAAAACAGTCCTTCATAACTTGCTTTGTCAGATTTATTTATATATTCAAGCGGGTATTTAGCATAAGCAGAATCGGTTTCTTTTGTAGTTGCTAGTTGTATAGCATTTAAACTACTTTCAGTATCAAACTTCAAGCCTTTAGGGTTGTATATATAAACGTATAGTCCGTAATCCTCTTGCTTTTCTTGATAAAAACTATAACAGTATTCCACAAAAGATAAAATCTGCGTTTCCTTTTTTTCGTCAAAGTTGTATTTCTCTAAATCAAACGGCTTGCCGCCTATCGTCGCATTAGCCAAATCATCCATTACGTTGATTTTCTCGAATGCTTCTACAGAACTTTCCGCTTTTACAAAAATAGTAGCGGGTGTTATCCCCGCTACTATCATCATAAACACCAATGCGAACGATATTATAACGTAACTTAATCGTTTAAATATCTTTCTCATACGGCATACCCTCCGTTATACAGTTGCTTCCGCATTACTACCTGTAACAGTTTCTCCTACGGTCACCGTACATCTATGGATAGTTCCTGAAACAACCACTAGTATCGTTGCCGTGCCGTTATTTTTAGCGGTGATAACGCCGTTATTTACCGTTGCAACGTTAGGGTCTGAACTCCTCCACCAAATAGGCGTTTTAACACCTTCTTTAATAGTAACTTTTAGTGTAAATTCTTCGTCTATCTTTAGGTTCTTTTCCGTTTCAGAAAGCGTAACGGTATATTTACTATCGTCGTCAGTCATTTCTTCTTCGGCTAAGCCGTTAGCTAAATCTACCGATTTATTGATAATAAATTCAAGCAAGTCTAAATCAGACTTTGAATAATACACGTTATTTAAAACGTATTCGTTAAGACACTGTGCTGCCAAATACGCATAAGAGTAACTGCAATCTTTGTAGCTTACGCCCTCAGGAAAACTTGCATAGCGATAACTTACGTTTTCTCCGTCAACAGTCTTTACGAACGCAATACCCAAAAACTGCAAGTTGGTATTGTTATACAAAATGCTTGTTATCGCACCGTTAATACAATGTTCAATAACCGTTCCGTCGGGTGTCGTTTTCATTGCCAAAGAACCGCCTTCCACTATCAATGGGTTTAACGACTCTTCTTCTAACGCTTTTATCCAATCGGTTTCTTTATACGTTTCACCTTTATCTACCTTCATAAAGTAAGAAATAGGGGCAATAGCCATACAAAAAGATTTATTCTCATCTTCTTCTACTTCTTTTTTAAGTTCTGGTGAAATTGTTGCCGTAAACCTTACACCCGACGGGTCTGCTAAACGAATAGTTGCTTCTCTTTTCATTACTAGACCGTCTTGCGTATAATCTGGTCTATCGGTCTTTTTTGAAAAAACAATAACAACTGCAACTAGCGCACCTACTATAAGAAGTCCTGCCAATGCAAATGCAATGGTTTTAATAACACTTTTACTCATAATATACCTCCGTTTTTATTTACCGCCCTATGCTTTTACACAGGGCGGTAACTGTTATTTATTGCTTAACAAGCATATTAAGCAACGCCTTGTCCGAATTGCGGTAGGGTTTTACAGAACATTCGTAAACTTCGCCGTTTTCATCAACAGAACGAACTGCATAAGTATTACCTGATATAACCTTTCCTGCTTCATCTTTGATTTCAAAAGGCGTGATTTTAAGTTCTGCTTGCATTGCATCGCCAAACACGATATCTAGTACGGTGTAACCGCCTTTATCCGGGGGAATGATTGCAACTTTAATATCTCTGCCTCTAACCTGTCCTTTAATGAAGTATGAAAAATACGTTTTATCGTTCTTTTCAAAAGTTTCTCTTTCTACCATAATCAATTGTTTCTTAGCCATAATCTTTTACGCTCCTTTACCTACTTTTCTTGAAATTTGTGCTGCTTCTTTTGCAGACTTACCTTCTTTACGCGCTTTTGCATATTTATATATGCCTGCGTGGTCAGCTTGACAGCGGAAATATCCCGCGTGAACACCTTTATCAAATTCGGTAAGTTGTTCACCTTCTCTTTCACCGAACATACGCACTTTCTTCTTGCGTTCTTCCGCATAACCTTTTGCACGCTTAGACGGTATCATCCAGCGTCTTTCTTTTTGTTCTTTCTTTGCCATAATTTTTTCTCCTTATATTTTGAATTTTTGTTTGCCCGTAGTCGATAGCGCAACACCCGTTTTGCCGTTAGTAAAGCGAAAAACATATATTAAGTTGTTAAGGTGTACTTTTGATTTGCGGACTTTTACGAAACGTTCTGTTTCAAGCGATTTGCTCAGGTGGCCACCTTTACCGAATTCTTAAGCGTTATCGAAAATATCTGCCGCATCTCTCAAGTACAATCCCATTATATCGCCTTTAACGCAAAACCGTAGGGTACTAACAAGTAACCAAACGGCTACCAAAAATAGAGTAATACGGCACAAAAAAGGTACTTATCGGGGAATAAATAGAAAAAAGCCCCGATATTTCTATCGAGACTTTTTTATTACTAATCAACGTATTTTCTTGCATACATTGTTGTAGGCAATCTTTTTCCGTCTAAATTCTTTCTTTCAAAGTAATACCTTTCGTATTCATTATCACGCTGTCTATTACGGCTATAATACGTATCGTGACTAAATACCACGTTGTTTTCTTGATGCCCGTACTTAATTCCTATACATTGTTTTACTATGTAGTTTTCAGTTCGATAAACGTTTGTTGCATTTACTGCAAATTCAGGCACTCTCATTATGTATTTCCCCCTTATCTAATTTTTCTTTTAAATACTTTACCAACTGACCATTAAGTTTTTTAACGTAATCGGTAGTGCAATCCCAATCGTAAGATAGAGCGACCTGCGTATTATTGTTGACGTACAACTGAATATAAACGTCATACAATTTTACTGGTGCGTCTTTTATTATATCGTTATACTTTTCTACTAGTTTTGAAATTGCTGTTTTACCAATAAACTGCGTAGGTCTATCTAACTCTTTCTGTTTAGAGTAATAGTACCTTATATCCCGCAATTCTTGATTTATTTGTTTTGTTGAAATCATTATTTGTTCTCCTTGTAAGTTTTTGGTTTTGCAAAATCTCTTATTATAGATTCTACAATTTGCAACTGCTCACCATCTAGTGTTACGCAAATTTCTATAAGCGTTTGCACTTGTTTAGTTGACATAAATCTTCTATGTAAATAAAAACCTTCTACAACATATATACCACCGCCGTTACCTTGTTGAGTATAAATCGGATATTCTAGCGAAAGTGCGGCTATATCTAGTTCTATTGTTCTTTTACTAACTCCCAACTCAAATGCTAAATTTGACCTTGTATCATATCTACGCCTACATAATATTTCTATTATTTCTGCACGTCTTTCACTTACTGACATCCGAATTTCCCCCTTCTCTTTTTTCTTTTGTCAGCAGTATATCAATCAAAGTCGCAACCGTTTTTCGACTTTGAAATTCTTTTGTAAAAAAATAAAAAGGCGCACAAATCCAAAGAATTGCACGCATTTTTTTCATAATTTATCTTTTCGCAATAGTTTTTCTTAAGTATTGTATTCAGGTTTTTTATCAAAATCTAAAGTCAAATCGTAATCACCTAGTTTGTTTACCTTAAAGCCATTTTTCTTATATTTTTCATAATCAAACGCTTCAAGTTCGTCAATGGCAAGTTTGTGGAATTCATAAAAATTATGCCACCATTCCCAGCCACTACCAAGTTCATTTCCTAAATATGCATCTGCAATATCGCAAGCGGTTTGAGGTGCAACGTAAAACGCACCCATTGCAAGAACGTGTACGCCGTTACCAGTAATTGCTCTAGTTGCCGCGGGCAAACTTTCACCTACGCCTGCGTGAACGTGTGGACATTTAGAAGCGGCGATATGAATACCCATACCAGTACCGCAGAAAATCATTGCCCTTTCATAGTTACCTTCGGAAATTTCCGCGCCGACCCTCAAACCAACTCTATGGAACATCAAATCTGTATCGTTTGGGTCAGAATCTTTTTTAACGCCAAGGTCAAGAATTTTCCATCCTTTTTTTGTTAAATGTTCAAATACTACTTCTTTAAGCGGAAAG
>JAFVTK010000034.1 GCA_017503265.1 Clostridia bacterium
AACTCGTGGCGAAGGCGTATTTAACACGTTATTCTACGGTTACGAAGAGTTTAAAGGCGATATAGAAAGAAGGGCAACAGGCTCACTCGTCGCGTTTGAAACGGGCGAAGCGGTTACTTACGGACTGTTTAACGCGCAAGGAAGGGGACAACTGTTCATAGGTGCTGGTACGGAAGTTTATGAAGGTATGGTCGTCGGCGTATCACCAAAGAACGAAGACATAAGCGTAAACGTCTGTAAGAAAAAGCACCTTACGAATACTCGTGCATCAGGTAGCGACGACGCGTTGCGTTTAGAAACGCCGAAATTAATGAGTTTGGAAGAAGCAATGGAGTTTATTAACGACGACGAAATGCTTGAAATAACGCCTAAAAACGTGCGTATAAGAAAGAAAACGCTCGACACCGAAACTCGCTTAAAGAGAAAAGCAAAAGGATTAGAATAAAAGATACACAAAACGGACGGCATACAGCCGTCCGTTTTAGTTAAAAAGAAAAGCCCTTGCGTTTGCAAGGGCTTTTTGTAACTTAACGAATTACAACGTATTTACGAATACGTATCTGAATATAAAGAGAACTGCAATGATAGTTACAACGATATCTTTCTTGCCGTATTTACCGGTTAACAATTGAATAAGAACGTATGCAATTGCACCTACTGCAATACCGTTAGAAATAGAATAAGTCAACGGCATAAGAACAAGCGTTAAGAAAGCAGGAACTGCACTTGAAAGGTCTTCCATATCAATTGCTTTGAAGTTTTTGAGCATTAACACGCCAACGTAGATAAGTGCGGGTGCGGTAGCAGCGCCAGGGATTATCGTAGCGAGCGGAGTTAAGAACAAGCAAGCCAAGAAAAGAATTGCAGTAGTGAAAGCAGTAAGACCAGTTCTTCCGCCTTCTGCAACGCCAGAAGCAGATTCAACGTATGTGGTAACGGTAGAAACACCAACAACAGCACCAGCGCAAGTAGCGATAGAGTCGCAAAGCATAGATTGTTCAATACCTTCGGGGTCGCCGTTTTCGTCGAGCATACCTGCTTGTGATGAAGCACCGTATAAAGTACCGATAGTGTCAAACATATCTACCAAGCAGAAAGTGATAACCAAAACGATTACAGAGAAGATTGAACCAAGCGTTACGCCGTCAAAAGCAGTAGTCCAACTTGAACCTTGGAAAAGTGAGAAACCGTATTTGCCGAAATCTTTGAAAGATTGACCGATTGCTTCAAAAGAGAAACTTGGTGCAGTCCAAGTAAAGAGATAGAAAAGAACGGTAGCAACCAAAATGCCAAGAACGATTGACATGTTCTTTAAAATCTTAACGTTAGATTTGTTGAACAATGCAATAGCAATAAATCCAAGGAAAGCGGCAAGAGCAGGAGCAGCAGTAGTCCATTTAGTAAAGTCTGCAATAGCAACGAGAGTATAAGGATTGTCTACAACTAAACCAGCGCCTTTCAAACCAAGAAGGGCAATAAACAAACCGATACCAGCAGGAATAGCCTTTTTCAAGCAATCGGGAAGAGATTTAGCGATATACGCTCTTAAACCAGTCACTGAAAGGATAAGGAAGATTAAACCAGAAAGAAGGATAATAACCAAACCAGCGCCATAGTTTTTAGATGCTGCGTCATCAGTAAATAGACCGTTGTTAAGTGCAGGAACTATGAACGAAACGAAGAAGAACGCGTTAAGTCCCATACCTGATGCTTGCGCAAACGGCTTTTTAGCAAGGAACGCATAAAGCATAGTACCGATAACGGCTGCAATAATAGTTCCAACGTAAACGGCGTTCCAAAGACCAGGGAAGGTTTTAGATCCGTCAGCATTAAGACCTGTCATGGTGTTTGGGTTAACCATAATGATGTAACACATAGCAAAGAAGGTCGTTATACCAGCGATAATTTCCGTCTTAACACTCGTGTCGGGTTTGAGACCGAAGGCTTTACCAAGCCAAGAGCCGTCGAGTTTTTTGTTTTCCATGAGAAACACACTCCTTTGTAAAAAATTTTATATATTGATTATATCATAACGTAAGAGTGAGTTCAACGATTTTTTAAAAATTTTTCAATAATTTTTCAAGGTTGTCATATTTTATAAAAATAATATAGATTTTTGATACTAAATGAATACAGAAAAATAGCGCGGCTACATTGTGAGCCACGCTATTTTATCACTATCCCTTAATGTTAAGGTTTATTTGCAACCGCAACCACCGTAGCCGCCGCCAAGCATACCGCCACCGTTCTTACAGAAACAGCAAATAAGAATTAGCGCCACAGGCAGACAGTAGCAACTGTTGAAGAATCCGTTAAGGCATCCGCTCTTGCAAAGACAAATGATAAGTAAAATTATCAAAATCCAAAGACAGCAATTGCCGCCGAATAAGTCAAAACCGTTCATAAAGTTACCTCCAAAAGTAAATATATCTCTCCGCCTATGTAAAAAATTTTTTGTGTCGGCGAAGTTTTTCTATTATCAATATAAGTTACGGAAACAAAAAATGTTACAATTTCGCTCGTATTTAATTGCTATCGGTAAATTTTTGTGTTAAAATAATTTATGCCTAAAAGCGGTTATCTAATTGAGAAACTGACTTTTAAATGGCAAAATATTTTTTTACAACGGATATCCCGTCGCTATTTAAGGGAATTCGATTGGAGGTTTATTATGAATAGCAGTAGGTTTTTCACCGCGCGTAATATCACGTCGTTTGCGATATTACTTGCACTTGTAATCGTTTTGCAGACGTTTGGTGGGGCGATTAATATCGGGCCCGTTCAACTCAACTTTACGCTTATACCTATCGCGCTTGGCGCAATTTTGTTAGGACCGCTTGCAGGCGGAATTCTGGGACTTGCCTGTGGAATAGTCGTAACAATTCAAGTTATAATGGGTCTTGTTCCGTTTTACGTTTTGATTTGGACGGAAACACCCGTTGTGGCTTTACTAACTTGCGTAGTTAAAACCACCGTTGCTGGTTATCTTTCCGGGCTTATTTATAAGTTGCTCGTTAAGAAGAACCGTTACGTTGCAGTTTTTGTTGCGGCGGCAATAGTGCCCGTCGTTAACACGGCTTTATTTATAGTCGGTTGTTTGGCAATGTGGGACGTAATGGTGTCAATGGCCGGTGGTACTAATATTTTAGCATTTATTTTAGTTTCGCTAGTAACCTTTAACTTTTTTGCTGAACTTGGGGTTAACTTACTTTGCGCCCCCGCGCTTTTTAGGGTAATTAAGGTTATTGATAAAAACGGCGTATACGGCGCTGTTGAAATGGATAGCGATAACGATTTTGAATTAAAAGATAATACAGAAGATAATACCGATAAGGAATAAACGTTATGTTACTTGCGATTGATTTGGGAAACACTAATATTAAATACGGTGTTTTTAACGGACAAAAACTCGTCGCGTCTTTCCGTGTTTCGTCAAGGATTTCAAGGACTGCCGACGAATACGGCTCCGTACTCGTAGGGCTTTTGTCGGATAGTGGAATAACTAAAAGCGATATTGACGGCATAATTTTTTCTTCGGTTATTCCTGCGCTTAACTATACTATTTGCCATATGTGTGAATACTTTTTCGGTATAACTCCGCTTATGATAGGTCCTGGGATTAAAACTGGTCTTAACATTAAGGCGGAAAACCCAAGGGAAGTAGGCGCGGATATCATAGTAAACAGCGTGTCCGCATACAATAAATACGGCGGTCCGATAGTAGTAATCGACTTTGGTACGGCAACCACGTTTGACGTTATTACCGATAAATGTGAATTATTGGGCGTTGTAATTGCGCCTGGTATCAAAACTTCGCTTGAAGGTTTGGTTAGTAAGACGGCGCAACTGCCTATGGTTGAACTTGACGCGCCTAAAACGGTTATCGGTAAGAATACCAAGCATTGTATGCAATCGGGTATAATATTCGGGTTTGCAGGTTTGGTTGACAATATATTAAAGAAGATAAAAAAAGAACTCGGCGTGGACGAACTTAAAGTAGTTGCTACGGGTGGACTTGGCGAAATTATCGCAAAAGAAGTTAAAACGATAAACACCGTCGATAGAACTTTAACTTTGGACGGATTAAGATTAATTTACGAACTCAACAAATAGCGGAGGTAGTTATGAAAAAAGCAGGCGTTGCCATATTAGGACTTGGCGTCGTCGGTGGCGGTACCTATCAGATACTCACCGAAAAAAAGGAATATTTTAAGAAAACGCAAGGCGTTGATTTGACCGTTGAATGCGTTCTTGAACTTAACAAAGAAAGGGCTCTTTCTTTGGGCGTTGAAGAAAACAGAATTGCTTCAAGCATTGAAGAAGTGGTTACGAACCCCAACGTTGACATCGTCGTTGAAGTTATCGGCGGAACGGGCGTTGCTAAAAACTTCGTGTTAAAGGCGCTTATGAGCGGTAAAACGGTTGTAACAAGTAATAAAGAATTGTTTGCTAAGCATTGGCCCGAACTTGAAGAAGCGGCTAAAAAGATGAACGCAGGACTTTTCTTTGAAGCGAGTTGCGTTGGTGGCGTTCCCATTATCCGCACTTTGCAAGAAGGTATGCAGGCAAATAAAATCGTATCGATTAAAGGTATAATTAACGGTACGACCAACTATATTTTGACCAAGATGGCTAACGAAGGCTCTTCTTATGAAGAAGCGCTTAAAGAAGCGCAACGCTTGGGATACGCTGAATTTAATCCGACTGCTGACGTCGAAGGCTTTGACGCTACTTATAAACTTTCTATTTTGTCAAGTTTGGCGTTTAATAAAAAGATTTGCATTGAAAACGTTTATCGTGAAGGTATAACGGGTGTAAATAAAGAAGATATTGCGTATGGAAAGGAAATGGGATACACTCTTAAACTTCTCGGTATCGGTAAAGACACCGAAAAGGGCGTAGAAGTAAGGGTTCACCCAACTTTCGTTAAGAACGAAAATCCGCTTGCAAGTGTTAACGACAGTTTTAACGCCGTGCATTTAGTAGGGGATTCCGTTGGCGAAATTATGCTTTACGGTAGGGGCGCAGGCGCACTTCCTACTGGTAGCGCAATCGTTTCGGACGTTATATTTGCCGCTAAACACGACGAGTATTTCTACGCGTCGTTTGAAAATAACGAAAAGGGCAACGCAGCGGTTAAGTTTGCAAGCGACTTTACTTCGCAATATTATATAAGGCTTTCGGTTGCAGATAAGGCTGGCGTGCTTTCAAAGATTTCGGGTGTGTTTGCTAAAAATAACGTAAGTATTTCCGAAGTGAAACAGGTCGCAGAAGACGACGGTTCGGCTCAAATAATAATAATTACGCATATATGCCACGAAAGTTTGGTTAAGAAAACGCTTGAAAAACTTAAAACGCTTGAAGAAATGTTTGAAGTTAAAGGCGTGATTAGAATGGAAGACTAATTGTTTAATTAAAGGGCTTGTCGTCAAGCCCTTTAAAGTTATATTACAAATTTATTTGACATTTTATTGTAATAATGATAAAATACCCAAAAGATTAAGGAGACGATTAAGCATGACACACAATCATTATCAACTTTATGAAATTAACAAACTTGCAGAAATTTGTCATAAAACTCCAAAATTTACCGAAGAAACTTATAAGAAAAATGAGGTAAAAAGGGGACTTCGTGACGAAAACGGCGCAGGCGTCGTAACGGGACTTACCGATATTTCAGACGTTATCGCTAAAAAGATGGTTGACGGCGTGCTTACGCCTTGCCCTGGTGAACTTTATTATCGCGGAATCGACGTGAGAAAAATGATTGAAAATTACGACGAACAAGCACACTCTGGGTTTGAAGAAGCAACTTATCTTTTGTTCTTTAATAAACTCCCGAACAGAGAAGAACTAACCGAGTTTAAAAAATTATTGTCAAGTTTTAGAAAGTTGCCTAGAAACTTCGTCCGCGACGTTATCATGAAAGCGCCTAATAAGGACATAATGAACAGTATTTCAAGATGTATTCTTATGCTTTACAGTTACGATCAACGCGCGCTCGATAATTCAATCGAAAACGTTTTAAGGCAATGCATAATGCTTACTGCAATGATGCCTATGTTTGCAGTTTACGCATATAACGCACATATGCATTATAATGAAAATAAGAGTTTATACATACACCGTCCAAAGCCCGAACTTTCTACTGCGGAAAACGTTTTACATATGCTCCGTCCCGACAGTAAATATACGGCTTTGGAAGCCAAGGTTTTAGATATTGCGTTTATATTGCACGCAGAACACGGCGGCGGTAACAACTCAACCTTTACCACGCACGTTGTAACGAGTGCTGGAACGGATACTTATTCGACCATTACGGCGGCGTTATGTTCGCTTAAAGGGCCTAAACACGGTGGCGCAAATATTAAAGTTATGGAAATGTTTGCAGACCTCAAAAAGAACGTAACCGACTGGAACGATAGAGATCAAATCAAAGATTATCTCATTAAATTGCTTAACGGTGAAGCGTATGATAAGGCTGGACTTATTTACGGTATGGGGCACGCCGTTTATTCGGTTTCCGACCCCAGAGCGCAAGTATTTAAAGATTACGTTGCCGCGCTTGCTGCTGAAAAAGGCAGAAAGAAGGAAATGAAGCTTTATAACACCGTAGAAGAAATTGCGCAAGAACTTATATGCGCTAAACGTAAAGTAATTAAGGGCGTTGCGGCGAACGTCGACTTTTATAGCGGATTCGTTTACAATATGTTGGGACTTCCCATTGAACTCTATACGCCTATGTTTGCGGTATCGAGAATTGCTGGTTGGAGCGCGCACAGGATGGAAGAATTGCTTAACGCAGGTAAAATTATTCGTCCTGCATACGTTTCTACTAACGGTAGAAATCCTTACGTCGCTATCGACGA
>JAFVTK010000035.1 GCA_017503265.1 Clostridia bacterium
CAAAACCTGTTGCAACCGTTACGGGGTATGAAGATTTACCCGAAGCACCGCCTGAGGAACAAGAGCCGATAGAAGAGCAAGCGCCTATTATTAAATCGGTTGACGACGAAATTTTTTAGTATGGAAACCTTGATAAAAAAGGTGGACGAAAAAAGCGTAAAAGAAGCCAAAGATATTTTAACTGGCGGCGGAGTGGTTGCTATACCGACTGAAACGGTTTACGGGCTTGCTGCGGTTGGGACTAATTCGCAAGCAGTTAAAAAAATTTTTGAGATTAAAGGTAGACCTTCAGACAATCCGCTTATTGCGCACGTTCACAAAGATTACGATTTGAATAAATTAGTAACCGTAAAACACGATTACGTTTACGACCTTATAAAAGCGTATACGCCAGGGCCACTAACCATGGTTTTTGAAAGCAAAGGCGTTATTTGCAAAGAAGCGACGTGTGGTGGCGATACGCTTGCGGTAAGGATACCTTCGCATGTAGGTTGTCAACAACTACTCAAAGCGATTGATATGCCACTCGTTGCGCCAAGCGCTAACTTGTCAAAACACACTAGCCCCGTTACTGCAAAGCACGTTTACGACGATTTAAGCGGTCAAATACCCTTGATTTTAGACGGCGGAAAATGTTCGGGCGGTATAGAAAGCACGGTCTTAGACGTTACGGGCAAAACCCCAAGAATACTCCGCGCAGGGTTAATAACAAAAGAAATGATTGAAGCGGTGGTCGGCTGTTGCGGTATTGCCGAGCATAAAGAAGGCGACAAAGTCAAATCGCCCGGTGTAAAATATAAGCATTACCGTCCGCATTGTAAAACTGCGCTGTATACTCGCGAGCAAATAAAAGAGATTTTAGATAAGTATAATGAAGAAATCGCTGTCGGTGGCAAACCGTATATTATGTGCGCAAACGACGTAGCCGAAAATTTTTTAGAAAAAAATCTTTTACTACTCGGCAGTACGCCAGAGCAGATTGCTTCAAACCTTTACGACAAACTTTTAGAAGGCGAAAAAAAGTCCACGCTTATTATTGCGGTTGCTATGCCTGACGAAAGTGGCGTTTATATGGGGATAATGAACCGATTAAGGAAGTCTTGCGGATGAAAAAGAAAAATATAATATTCGTTTGTACGGGCAACACTTGCCGTAGTCCTATGGCGGAAATAATTTTAAAAACTAAATTCAAACTTGCAGGGATTACCGATATAAGGGTATCTAGTGCAGGGCTTCAAGCACTCGGCGGGGAAAAAATGAGCAAAAATTCCGCGTCAGCCCTAAAACAACTCGGCTATAAAGCCACGGGGTTTAAATCCAAAAGGTTAACCCGTGAAATGGTTGAAAAGGCGGCTATGGTTATTTGTATGACCGCTTCGCATAAACTTCAATTAGTTGGGTTTGATAACGTTTATACAGTGTCCGAACTTACGGGACTTAAAGACGTAACCGACCCGTTTGGCGGAAGTTTGGCGGTTTATATGGAAACGTCGCGTCAATTAGAAGATGCGTGCAATATTATACTAGAAAAAATTTTAACTGTTAAAGGAGAGAATTAAAATGAAAGTTGCTATCGGATGTGATCACGGCGGAATTAACTTAAAACCCGTGCTTACGGATTATCTTGAAAAAAAAGGTATTGAATACGTTGACTACGGTTGTTACGATAAATCTTCGACCGATTATAACGAATACGCTTTGAAAGTATCTAACGCCGTTGCAAGCGGAGAGTGTGATAAAGGTATTCTTTTTTGCGGTACTGGTATAGGTATGAGTATCGTTGCAAACAAGGTTAAGGGCATACGTTGCGGACATTGCCACGACGTATTTTCCGCAAAGATGACTAGACTTCATAACGACGCTAACGTAATGGCGCTCGGCGAACGCGTAGTTGGACCAGGACTTATGATTGAGATTGTAGACGCTTTTTTATCCACCGAATTTAGCGGAGATGAAAGACACGCTCGCCGCGTTCAAAAAATTAAAGATTTAGAAGAAAAAAGTTTTAGATAAGAAGAAAAAGTTTAAAGTAAGAGGAATATAATGAAAAAACTAAAAAAAGCAATTATCCCAGCGGCTGGATTAGGTACGCGCTTTTTACCTATAACCAAGGCTATCCCCAAGCCTATGCTTTCCGTTCTTGATAAACCGACTATTCAATATATAGCCGAAGAATTAGAATCGGTTGGCATTGAAGATATAATTATCGTGGTAAGTCCTGATTCAGAAGTAATAAAGCGCCATTTCACACCTAACGTGTCGCTTTCAGAAAGATTGCTTTCGGACGGAAAAACTGCTCTATACGAAATTGAGAAAAAGACGGGTAGTTTTAACGTCAGTTTCGTGGTGCAAGAGCAGGCTAACGGACTTGCAGGCGCAATACTTTGTGCCGAACCTTTGGTGGGGGACGAGCCGTTTGCGCTTCTTTTAGGCGACGAGTTAATTTATGCAGGCGAAAACGATTTGCCGTGTATGAAACGACTTGCTGATATTTATGAGAGTACCGGAAAAAGCGTAATTGCTACTATGGAAGTTTTTGGCGACGACGTAAGTAAGTACGGTAATATCGGTATTAAAGACGAAGACGACGGAGTTATGACGGTAGAAAAAATCGTGGAAAAACCCAGCGTCAACGAAGCGCTTTCTAACAACGCCATTATCGGAAGATACGTTTTATCTGGCGAAGTTATGGGCATGCTTAAAAATTTGAAACCGCACGGTAACGAAATTTATCTTACCGACGCGCTTGACGAACTAGCTTCACGCGGGGATCTTTTGGCGAGTTGTTTTGACGGCGTGCGTTACGACGTTGGCGATAAATTCGGGTATATCCGCGCAAACGTAGAGTACGCGCTTCGCAGTAAAGAACTGGGCGAAGATACCAAACAATACATAAAAGAATTAGCAAAAACACTTTGATATTAAACTTAAATAAGGCTATCTATGTACGATAAAATTTGTAAAAAGTGCGGCACTAAATTAAGTGATTTTTACCGTACCTATATGTTGGGTTGTCCCGAATGTTATTCCGCTTTCGAGCGGGAGATTTTGCTTGCCTTAAAAAAGATACAAGGCGCGAATATACATACGGGAAAAATGCCCAAAATCGCAAACATAGACCGCGAACTTTTAAGTGAATACGAAAGATTGATAAAAGAAAAGGAAGACGCAGCGCTTGACGGTAGATTTTCTAGGATAAAAGAACTTTCCGCCCAACTCGTTGAATTGTCCGAAGAATTAAAGAGAAGGGGGTTATTATAATGAAAGAGTTTAACCCTGAAATTTATTCGGGCAATATCATAATGTCGCGCGTGCGTTTAGCAAGAAATTTAAGCGGTTATCCGTTTAAAGTTTCCGATCCGCATACGGCAAAAGACATAGTTAAAAAAGTTAACCGTGCGCTCGTTAAGTCTGATACGTTTAATCTATACTTTATGTCTAATATGACGGAAGTTAAGTTAGAAGCAATGAAAGAGCGACACTTAATCAGTCAAAACCTTATCGATAACCGCGCGTGCGGTGCAGCGCTTATTAATCAAGACGAAAGCATTTCGATAATGGTTAACGAAGAAGACGTTATACGCGAACAATGTTTTATGAAAGGATTGCGTTTAACCGAAGCGTATAAGCGCCTTGATAAAATTGACGACGACCTTGATAAAAACTTAAATCTTGCTTACGATTGCGAATTAGGGTATTTGACTGCTTGTCCTACGAATTTGGGTACGGGACTGCGCGCGTCGGTTATGCTGTTTTTACCTGCGCTTACCGAAAGTGGTAAGATAGGCGCGCTTATCAGCGAAGTTAAAAAATTAGGACTTACCGTTCGTGGGCATTATGGCGAAGGTAGCGACGCGGAAGGTTATATGTATCAAATAAGCAACGAAGTAACCTTGGGCGTTTCTGAATATGAAATTATTCGCGAAGTAGAAAAAACGGTTGAAGATATTTGTCGTGCTGAACGCGACGAAACCGAGCGCCTTTACGCCCGTAACGAACTTCGTACTATGGACAAGGCAAGAAAGTCTTACGGAGTGTTGACCAACGCCGTGTTTTTAAGTTACGGTGAGTTTTTAACGCATATTGCGCAAGTTAAACTGGGCGCTATTATGGGTTTCATAAATATAAACGATTTGGAAAGTATTGACGACCTTATAATAAAGGCTCGCCCAGCAAATATTTGCGAGCAGTACGGTAAAAAACTTTCCGCGTCTGACCGCGATCTATACCGTGCGGAACTCGTCGGAAAGAAATTATTGAAATTAAAAGAATAAGGAGTGGAGATATGTATTACGAAACTTTTTCACGCAACGTTAACGAAGTTATTGAATATGCAACTGCGCTTGCAAAAAGATACGGTTGCAGATATATAGGCAGCGAACATATTTTGTTCGGGCTTATAAACGTTACCGACGGCAGGGCGGCGGCAATTTTACGCGAAGAAGGCGTTGATAACGAAAGATTTTTATATCTCTTTCAAAAGACGGTAGATAAAAATACGGTAATTACCGGTAATATGTTTACGGCGCGCACCAAAAGACTTTTTGAAAACGCCGTTGAAATATCCTTAAAAGCGCGTGCGGGTTTCGTCGGGACGGAGCATCTTTTGCTTGCAGTATTAATCGACGAAGAAAGCGTTGCCGTTGCTATATTAAAAGCGCTTAAAGTCAACGTAGGCGCGGTTGCCGAAGGACTTGCCGAAACTCTTTTCGGGGATTTTGAAGAGGAAGAACAAATGTCCGAAGAAGACGATAGCGTTTTTGCCAGAGCGTTCGGTGGCGCGCAAGCGCAGAAAAAGAGCAAGGCGACAGAACAAAAGAAAGCCCCAAGCGAAGATTTAGGTGAACTTGGTAAGTTTGGCGTTAACCTTAACAAACAAGCCGAAGAAGGTAAATTAGACCCCGTTATCGGTAGGAAAAACGAAATTGATAGGGTTATACAAATTCTTTCAAGAAGAACTAAAAATAATCCCGTGTTAATCGGTGAGCCAGGCGTTGGTAAAAGTGCCGTAGTCGAAGGTTTGGCGCAGGCTATCGTAAAGGGTAACGTACCAGAACTTTTGGCTGATAAGATTGTTTTCTCACTCGATATTGCGGGCATGCTTGCGGGTGCAAGATACCGTGGCGATTTTGAAGAAAGGCTTAAAAAAGCGATTGACGCAGTTAAACAAAACGGCAGAATAATTTTGTTTATAGACGAAATTCATAATATAGTCGGCGCAGGCAGTACGGGCGAAGGCAATATGGACGCTGCTAATATATTAAAACCTATGCTTTCACGCGGCGAACTTCAAACTATCGGCGCTACTACCATTGACGAGTACAGAAAATATATCGAAAAAGACGCGGCGTTAGAACGTCGTTTCCAACCTATTATGGTTGAAGCGCCTAGCGTTGACGAAACGGTAGAAATTCTTAAAGGACTTCGCGATAAATACGAATCTCACCACGGCGTAACAATCCCTGACGAAGCGATTATGTCGGCGGTTTCGCTGTCCGATAGGTATATTACCGATAGGTTTTTGCCTGATAAAGCGATTGACTTGATTGACGAAGCGGCTTCAAGGGTAAGGCTTGACAGTTACAATTCGCCCGCCGAAGCAAAGCAAAAAGAAGCCGAACTAAACGCCCTAACAGCGCAAAAGGCGGACGCTATTCGTCGCGACGATTTAGAGCGCGCTATTAGGATTAATAAAGACATAGAAAAGGTAAATAAAGAACTCGAAGATATACGCTCGGCGGCAAGTAAAAACAGCGGTAACCGTGAAAGGCTTACGCTGACCGCTGACGATATTGCAAAGGTCGTTAGCAACTGGACGGGTGTTCCCGTGGTAAAACTTACCGAAACCGAAGCGCAAAGGTTACTCGATTTGGAAGAAGTTTTGCATAAACGCGTTATCGGTCAAGACGACGCTGTGCGCGCCGTTTCAGACGCTATACGTCGCGCAAGAGCGGGGCTTAAAGACCCAAATAGACCTGTCGGTTCGTTTATTTTCGTAGGTCCTACGGGCGTAGGTAAAACCGAACTTTCCAAAGCGCTTGCAGAAACGGTTTTCGGTAATGAAAATAATATTATCCGCGTGGATATGAGTGAATATATGGAAAAACACTCGGTATCGAAATTAGTTGGCGCGCCTCCCGGATACGTTGGATTTGACGAAGCAGGGCAACTTACGGAAAAGGTTAGAAGAAAGCCGTATTCGGTTGTTCTTTTCGACGAAATTGAAAAGGCACACCCAGACGTTTTTAATATTATGTTGCAACTGCTTGACGACGGAAGACTTACCGATAGCAAAGGTAGAGTAGTAAGTTTTAAGAACTGCATAATTATAATGACGTCAAACGTTGGCGCAACCGAAGTTTCAACTAAAACCACGCTTGGATTTACGGCGAATAAAGAAGCCGATTACGATAATATGTGCGATAGGTATATGGAAGCGTTACGCGGAAAATTCCGCCCCGAATTCTTAAACCGTATCGACGATATAATCGTGTTCCATAAACTTGAAAAAGAAGATACGGCAAAGATTGCTGAAATTTTACTTTCTAGTTTAAGGAAACGCCTTGCGGTTATGGAAGTTAAAATGGAAATCACGCCCGCCGCTATGGATTTGATAATCGAAAAGGGCTATGACGCTAACTACGGCGCTCGCCCGTTAAAGAGAGTTATTCAGCGCCACATTGAAGATAAACTCAGCGAAGAAATTCTTCGCGGAGATATCGCAGGTGGTTTGACGGTAACCGTTGACGCCGAAGACGGAAATTTCGTTTTCAAAAAATTATAAAAAATTACGCCGCAAAAAAGGGAAAAAGACCGTTTGCGGCGTATTATTATATGAGGGGGTATAAATTATGAAAATAGACATCATTAGCAGAAACTGTGAAATAAGCGAACGCTTAAAGGAAATTACCGCGCAAAAACTTGGTAAACTCAACAAGTATTTTGAAGCGTCCGACTTAAAAATTAAAGTGTGCTTCAAAAAGGAAGCGGCGCTTTCTACCACCGAAGTTATGCTTGACTATGCTGGTAAGTTCGTTAGGGCTACCGCTTCAAGCGACAATTTTTACGACAACTTGGACGTTGTTGTACCTAAACTAGAAGGGCAAATAAGAAAACACCGCACTAAATTTGATAAGCACCAAAAGAATTCGGCTTATCGCGACGCGGCAGTTTTTGAAACGGCTGACAGAGATGAGAAAAAGAGTGCAATCGTCAAAGAGAAAAAGTTTAAATTAACACCTATGACGGTTGACGAAGCAATGGACGAAATGGAACTTTTAGGACACTCTTTCTACGTTTTCTTGGAAGCCAAAACTAACACGGTACAGGTATTGTACGCAAGAAAAGACGGAGATCTGGGACTTATAGAGCCTGAAATTTAATCAAATGCAAACGGGTATATCAACAGCGTCGCTGTTCGGGCGTATGCCAACCGAACGCGCCTTGGAATTTTTAAGCAACAATAAAACGGCTTGCGCCGAAGTTTTTTTAGAATCTTTTTGCGAGTATAATAAAGAGTTCGGCGAACAACTTTTAAGCGTTAAAGGTAACGTAAATATCCACTCGGTACATACGCTTACCACACAGTTTGAGCCTACGCTTTACAGCGTAAACGAGCGCGCCAAAGCCGATTCGTTTAAGTTGCTTGAAGAAACTATGCAAGTCGCTGAAATTATCGGCGCAAAGTATTATACTTTTCACGGCGGTGCTAGGTTTAAAAAAACGCCCTTTAAGATTGATTTTGAACGCGTTGGCGCAATTACCCGCGACATTTTAACCGTAACGAAAAAACACGGTGTTACGCTTGCTTACGAAAACGTGCACTGGGGATATTATAACTATATCGGGTTTTTTAGTGAATTGAAAAAGCGCGTTGACGGGTTAAAGGCGACCTTTGATATAAAGCAGGCACGGCAAAGTGGAATTCCTTACGCAGAATATATTGCGGAAATGGGCGGCGATATAGTTACCGCACACTTATCGGACGTAAACGATACGGGTAAAATGTGTTTGCCAGGTCGCGGAGTAACCGATTTTTACGACGTGTTGTCAAGGTTGCGCGACGTAGGGTTTGACGGCGCTGTATTGATTGAAGCGTATCAAAACGACTTTGCTACAACTGACGAACTTTTCCGTTCGGTAGAGTATCTTGATAACCTTGCATTAAAAATTTTTGGAAAATAAAAAACAACCCACCCAAGCAAAAAATTGCTTGGGTGGGATTTGTTTTTTGGTGGAGGCGGTAGGACTCGAACCTATGACCTCTTGCATGTCAAGCAAGCGCTCTAACCAGCTGAGCTACGTCTCCAAAGCCTTATTATATTAACATATTTTTTCTTTATTTACAAGCAAATAAGATTAAAATTAAAATATAATGGTTAAAAAATCGCTCACTATCAATAACTTTTCGGTTTATTATTTGATAAAGTTATTAAAAGTGTGGTAAAATAATTTTATAAACTGTTTTATTTACAAATCTTTTACATTTCTTAAACGATTTAATTACGATAAAATATTAAAATAATTAAAATGGAGATAAAAGGTCTCCTTTGGGAAAAGTTACATATGAGTAAAAATAAAAAAGCGTTAATTCGTTTGCTTGTTTCAGCGCTTGTTATCGGCTTAATCGTGCTTGGCGTTTATTTAATATTTAAAGCGTGTGGCATTACCGATTTATCCAAAGAACAAGTTCAAAATTTTATTGCGTCTACTGGCGCGGTTGCGCCACTCGTATTTATAGGCGTTACTTTTATGCAAGTTACGTTAGTGCCTATTCCTGGTGCAGTTACTATTTTGGCAGGTAATTATTTGTTCGGTGTGTGGCTATCTTATCTATATTCGTATATAGGTATGATGATAGGTACTGTTTTTGCTTGGGCGGTCGGTCGTTTAGTCGGCAGACCGTACGTCAACTGGGTAGCAGGTGGAAAAGAAGAAGCCGACGAGTGGCTTAAACGCTTAAAAGGTAGAGAAACGGTATTTTTGTTTTTTGCATTTTTATTGCCCTTTTTCCCTGACGATATTTTGTGTTCGGTAGCAGGTATTTTGCCGATTAGTTTTTCAACTTTTATGGTAATGCAAGTTATAACTCGCGCAACGTCTATCGGTGCAACGCTACTTTTTATGTCGGGCGAAATAATCCCCTTTTACGGTTGGGGATTGTGGGTACTCGGTGCGGTTGGCGTAATTTGTATAGTGGCGTTTGTTTTAGGTATGAAATACGCTGATAAATTAAACGCGTTTTTTGATAAATTTGTAAATAAAATAGTTTTTCGCAAAAAAAGTAAAGAAAAGTAAAAAGTCGGGAAGTTAATTATGGTTAAAATTTTGGTGGTTGAAGACGATAAGGCAATGAACGGGCTTGTCAGTACCTGTCTACGCGACAACGGATATGAAGTTAAGTCTTGTTTTGACGGCGTAGAAGCGCTTAACGCCTTGGAAGAAAACGTATATTCTATGATAATTTCAGACGTTATGATGCCAAATATGGACGGATACGCGCTTGCGGAAAACGTTCGTCTTACCGATAAAAACACGCCTATAATTTTTATGACGGCGAAGGACGATAAAGCGTCTAAACTTTACGGATATAAATTAGGTATAGACGATTACGTTACAAAGCCTTTTGATATCGACGTATTAATGCTTAAAATAGCGGCGCTTTTACGCCGTGCAAAGATAGAAACCGAAAAAAAGGTTGAAATAGGCAACTTCGTGATGAACGCGGAAGAACGCACGGCGGAAATTGACGGGCAAGAAATTGCGCTTACCGTGCGCGAATTCGACCTTTTGTTTAAGTTGTTATCGTTTCCCAAAAAGACTTTTACGCGTTCGGCGCTTATGGAAGAGTTTTGGGATTACGATTCTTCGGCAACTTCACGCACGGTTGACGTGTATATGGCAAAACTTCGTGAAAAAACTGCGGATTGCGACGGCTTTGAAATAGTTACCGTACACGGTCTTGGATATAAGGTGAAGTTAAAATGAGAAACGAGCCAAAGAAAAAGACTTCGTCAATACTCGGGTATGCGATATTCTTCTTTACGATTGCTAGCGCGGTTATAGTTGCGCTTTACGCGTATATTCTATCGGATAGGTTGAGTGGCGGAAACCGCGCAGTTATTTCTGTGGTAATGCTTGCCGTCATAATAACGTTATCTCTATTATGCACTTTATTTGATATTGTTAGAAGAAAAATTATGATTGACCGCCCCGTGCGCGAAATTTTAGAAGCGACCGAAAAGATTGCTGCTGGGGATTTTTCCGTACGTTTGACGGCGGTACATACTTATGAAAAATACGACGATTACGATTTGATAAAAGAAAATCTTAACGTTATGGCGGCGGAACTAGGTAAAAGCGAAATATTAAAGACTGATTTCGTGTCAAACGTTTCGCACGAACTTAAAACTCCGCTTTCAATCATACAAAATTACGTTTCGCTTATCGGTAAGTCTGGACTTGACGAAGAGACACGGCAAAAGTACGTTAAAACGGTTTTATCAGCTACTAAACGACTTTCGGATTTAGTGGGTAACATATTAAAACTGAATAAACTTGAACACCAAGAACTATCGATAGAAACCGAAAATATTCGTTTAGATGAAATGCTTGCGCAAGCGATACTGTCTTACGAAGAATTAATTGAAGAAAAAGAACTTGAAATTTTATGCGATTTTGAAGAAGTTTCAATCGTTTCCGCGCCAAGTTATCTTGAAATAGTTTGGAATAACCTTATTTCAAACGCTATAAAATTTACTAATAACGGTGGAAAAATCAGCGTTTCGGTAAAATCCGACGGTGAAAAATCCATTGTTAAAGTGTCCGATACGGGTTGCGGTATATCACCTGAAACGGGTGCGCATATATTTGATAAGTTTTATCAGGGCGATACTTCGCACGCGCAAGAAGGGAACGGATTAGGGCTTGCGCTCGTTAAAAAAGTTATAGACGTTTTAGGCGGAGAAATTTCAGTTAAAAGCCAACAGGGCAAGGGTAGTACTTTCACCATAGTTTTAAAGGGGTTGCGCTAAAATGAACGGTAAATGGAATAAAATTTGGGACTATCTTAAAAAACCTTACGGTTGGAGATTAGTTTTGATATACGTTTTTACCGCCCTTTCAGTTGCCGCTGCGCTGACTTTGGTTATTGTTGCAAACGGTAATCCCGTGCTTGAAATAATTTCTTACGTTTCGTACGGTTTTGCCGCTATATCTTTTGGATACACGGTCTTTACGATAGTAATTTACGCGCCAACGTTAAAGAGAAAAACGATTGCGCAGATGCGTAAAAGTAAATTCGTTTCAAGACTACTAGACAACTGGGGATATCGCACGGTGGTGTTTGCTGCCTTCTCGCTATTACTTAACGTTGCTTACGTCGTATTTAACGGGGTAATTGCTATTTTGTCGCGTTCGATTTGGTACGGCGCGCTTGCAACGTATTATATTTTGCTTACCGTATTAAGAAGCGGTATAGTAACTTATCACCGCAAAAAAGCAAAAGGCAAATATATATTAAAGCAAAATCAAATAGACGCTACGTTTGACGAAAATACGCAGTTTAAGATTGAAGAACTTAAAAAATACAGGTTTTGTGGGATAATACTCGTCATTTTGCCTATAAGTTTATCTTTTGCGATACTTCAAATGGTGGTGGCTAATAACGCGTTTATTCATTACGGTTGGACGGTGTTTGCCGTTGCGGCGTACGCTTTTTATAAAATAATTATGGCTATATATAACGTTATAAAAGCTACTAAAAACGACGATATGACGATTAAGGCTTTGCGCTGTATTTCGCTTGCCGATGCGCTAGTGTCAATTTTAGCGTTGCAAACCACTTTACTTTATTCGTTTTCGGAAGGCAATAACGGCTTTGTTAACGCGCTTACGGGTGCGGCTGTTTGCGCGCTTACCGTCGCTTTGGGTATATATATGATCGTTAAAGCAAATAAGGTTTTAAAACAAACGAGAAATTTGAAAGGATAAATTTTTATGGAAAAGAACGGAAAAGAATTTGAATTTAATTATACCGCGCCGTCGGAAGCGGAACGCAAGGAGATAGTAAGTATTCGTCGTCAATACGAACCGCAAGGCGAAAAAAAAGAAAGCAAGATGGAAAGGTTGCGTAGATTAGACGCTCACGTCAAAAATTCGGCAAACGCTATATCGCTAGTTTTGGGCATATGCGGGTTGTTGGTGTTTGGTTTAGGGCTTACTATGATGTTGGAGTGGGCTTTATATTTTTGGGGCGTTGTGGTCGGTGTCGTCGGCGCAATACCTACGGCACTTGCTTATCCAGTTTATAAAAGTATATTAAAAAAGAATAAACAAAAGTATGGGAAAGAAATTTTGGCTTTGACCGAAGAATTACTTAAAGAAAGAGAAGAAATATGATAGAAGATAATTAAGGCGGGTTTGTAAAAAAATCCGCCTTAATTTAAGTTGATTATTAATAAATAATGTGTTACAATAAAAGCACTTGGGAAATTTTGTATAAGGAGAATTACAATGGATTATAAAAAGTTGCAAAACGGCAGCGACATTCGTGGCGTTGCGCTTGAAGGTATTGAAGGTCAGCACGTTAATTTGACTGAAAAAGCGTGCCGTGATATAGGTCGCGGATTTGCTCTTTGGCTTATAAACAAGACGGGTAAGAAAAATCTTAAAGTTGCCGTAGG
>JAFVTK010000036.1 GCA_017503265.1 Clostridia bacterium
AAGTGTTGGCGGAAAGTGGACTTTATGAAAACGGACTTACCGTTGCGGAAATTGACCTAGGGGCGATTGATTATGAAAGGAGTAAAACGTTTAATCAACAGCTTGACGTATTGAAAAAAGAATATTGTTACGTCGGATTTTCGGTAGATACTTCGGACTTAAAGTTGACGCGCACTTACGACAAAACGCCTTTTATAAAGACTGGCGAAGAAGAATTTTTGATCAACACGGCTGCGCAAGGATTGAAAAAGCGCATAGAGCACACCCACGCGGGTAAAGCAGTTATCGGACTTTCGGGTGGACTTGATTCTACGCTTGCGCTAATCGTTGCCGTTAGGGCGGTTAAACTTCTAAATAGACCCGCTACTGACGTTTTAGCAATTACTATGCCGTGTTTTGGTACGAGTTCAAGAACTCTTGATAACAGTATAAAACTTGCAAAAGCGTTTGGTGTTACGCTGAAAAAAATTGACGTAACCAAATCGGTAATGCGACATTTAAAGGATATAAATCATCCTATTGACGTACACGACGCAGCGTATGAAAACGCGCAGGCGAGAGAGCGCACGCAAGTACTTATGGACGTTGCAAATATGTGTAACGGTTTAGTTGTAGGCACGGGCGACCTTTCCGAACTTGCGCTCGGTTGGGCGACTTATAACGGAGACCATATGAGCATGTATGCAGTTAACGCGTCCGTTCCTAAAACACTTGTTCGTCATTTGGTAGAATATACCGCGAAAAATGGAAAGGGTAAACTTAAATCGGTTTTGCTTGATATTTTAGATACTCCCGTCAGCCCTGAACTTCTTCCGTCTGATAACGATACCATTAAACAGGTTACCGAAGACATAGTAGGCCCGTATATCTTACACGATTTCTTTTTGTATATGATGATCAAGCGTGGGTTTACGCCTGAAAAAATTTATTACGCGGCAATTAACACTTTTAAAGGTGAGTTTGATAAAGATACTATTTTAAAATGGTTAAAGACTTTCGTTAGAAGATTTTTTAATCAGCAGTTTAAGCGTTCGTGTGTGCCTGACGGCGTAAAAGTTTCTGAAATCTCGCTTTCGCCGCGCGGAAGTTACCGTATGCCAAGCGACGCAGTTTCTAAACTTTGGCTTGAAGAATTAGAAAAATTGTAATACATTATATATTGTAAAAAGCGGCTAATCTACGGTCGTTTTTTTACTATTAAAAAATTTTTTAATAAAATTTAAAAAACTTTTAAAAATCCGTTGACAAAACCTTAAACAATAGTTATAATAATAGTAATCATTACTGATAACGATTTTTTAAGGAGGTAAACTGATGCGTTATTCAAGGCAACGTGAATTGATAACGGAAATCATAAAAGGGCGTAAAGATCATCCAACTGCTGATATGATTTATCAATCGGCAAGGGAATTAGAGCCAAACATAAGCCTTGGCACGGTTTACAGAAACCTTAAACTTTTATCCGACGATAAAGTGATAATAACTTTGGAAACCGAAGATAAAAGATTGCATTACGACGGGGATACGTCACGTCACAGCCATTTTATATGTAGCAAGTGTGGTAAAATAATCGACTTATTTAAGCCGTCGGAAACGCCTTCTGAAATAAAAGAAGCAGGGCTTTTTGTTACCGGTGAAAAATGCGTGTATTACGGATATTGTACCGATTGTAATAATTGACATTAACTGCTTTGCAGTTTAATATAATAAAATAAAAAAATATATACGGCTATTGATAAGCAAGCCGAAAAAGGAGATTTATTATGAAAAAATTTGTTTGTACTATTTGCGGTTACGTTCACGAAGGCGACAGCGCGCCTGAAAGATGCCCTCAATGCATGGCACCTGCCATTAAGTTTAAAGAACAGGCTGCTGATCGCGCTTGGGCGGCAGAACACGTTGTTGGCGTTGCAAAGGGCGTTGACCCTGAAATTATTGAAGGACTTCGCATGAACTTTAACGGTGAATGCACCGAAGTGGGTATGTATCTTGCAATGGCAAGAGTTGCACACCGTGAAGGTTATCCCGAAATCGGTCTTTACTGGGAAAAAGCGGCTTATGAAGAAGCAGAACACGCAGCAAAATTCGCTGAACTTTTGGGCGAAGTAGTAACCGATTCTACCAAGAAAAATCTTGAAATGCGTATTGACGCTGAAAACGGCGCAACCGCAGGCAAGTTTGAACTTGCTAAAAAAGCCAAAGAGCTCAACCTTGACGCTATCCACGATACCGTACACGAAATGGCACGCGACGAAGCACGCCACGGTAAAGCGTTTGAAGGTTTGTTAAAGAGATACTTCGGCAAATAATAAGCCTTAAACGTGAGAAAATCACACTCTCATAAAACCATACAAAAAACACCGCGCTCGGCTATTTTTGCCGAGCGCGGTGTTTTATTTTATTACTTACTTAATTTTCTTCTTTCTTTTGTTGTTTTCTGGGGTGGGGTAGCCACTTTTTTGCGTTTAATGGGACTACTCGACACCTGGTGCATTTTGTTGTTGGTAAGTTGTCTAAAATTAGTTGGTGATTCGCCGTATTTTTTCTTAAAAGCATTTATAAAATGACTGACGGTGGAAAAACTAAATTTATCGGCAATTTCTTGTAGTGGCATATTAGTAGTTATCAGCAGCGTCGAAGCGCGCTCTAATCTAACCGTATCAATATACTGTTTAGGTGAAAGACCCAGCGCGTTTTGGAATAGCGTGCGCGTATGTTTGACACAATATCCAAACTTTTGAGCAATTTTTTTAACAGTTATACCCGTTTCTACGTTTTCATTTATAAACATAACCACTTCGGAAATAAAATCGTCCGACTGATTATTATAATTTATTTCGTCAAGCCACTCTAAAAGTCGGCAAGTAAAGCGCACGTTTGCATACTGAATTTTTTTATCAACGTGTGTTTGTAAGTGTTCTATAAGCAGGGTAACGAATTCAATTTCTTTTTCAAAATTTATTTTTTTAAGCGGATACGCCTTATTTAATGGCAATGAAATTCCGTGCGCCATAAACCAGTAATTAACGTAGTGTTTCATTGGTGATTTGCTTATAATGGCAGATAATTCACTTACTTTAACGAAAAATATTGAATTTTTTGCCGCATAAACTTTTTTACCGTTTTTAAGCACGAACGTGGTACTGCCTTCAAGTGTCAAAAAAAGCCCGTACATATCCCTGTTATCGGGCAATAATTTCTTTTCGTACGGTTCGTTAACGCGGGTATTATAGACGTTTATTAGATTGCAAAAAACGATTGATTTTAACGTGGAGTTTGCCAAAGTCTGAATAGGTTCCATATTTTTTACCTTAATAATTTTCTTTATTATAAAATAACCGACTAAAAATGTCAACAAAAAATAGGTTCTTTTTTTGCAGTTATGTGTATCATTTTGGTATTTACAACGGACTTTTAGTAATGTATAATTATAGAGTAATAATTTTGTAAAATAAGCAGAATTGTAAGCAAAAAGAAGCGATTTGCCTTTTAAATATATATATTGTTTGCGTGTTGCTAATAAGGAGAAAGAATATGAATAACGGATACAAATATATGTTGAGATTTGTTCTCGTGCCTGACGTGGCGGTGGACGAGAGGATAGAAGAATTGGTGCAATTTTGTAAAAAGACTGAAATTGACGAAGTGGTGTTTTTCATTTGTGCCGAAGATTACAATACCGGCCACGTTACTATCGAAGAAGCGAAGCCGTTTATAGACGCGATATTAAAAGCAAAAGCAAAACTTTTGCCGCTAAACATCAAAACTTCTATAAACCCTTGGATAACACTTAATCACAGCGATAGGGGTAGAAAATTAAAAGAAGGGCAAAATTTCGATACTATGGTAGGCTCTAACGGATATAAGGCGACAACCGTAGCGTGTCCTACGTCAAAAGGCTGGAAAAAGTATTACAAAGAATATCTTAAATTTATTTGCGACACGGTAAATCCCGATACGGTTTGGATTGAAGACGATTTACGTTTTTCCAACCACGAACTTAAAGACGACGTAATGGGTTGCTTTTGCGACGAACATTTAAAACTTTACGCTGATGAATTAGGCGTTAAATACGTTACGAGAGAAGATTTCGTTGATGGACTTTTGAATAACAAAAAAGGATATCGTAGAGCATATAGAGATGCAAACGAAAAAGTTATAAAAGATTTGCTCGCTGAAATTAGAGAATATATCGGCAATCCAAACGTAAGGCTGGGTACTATGGCAGGTACGCCTATGGCTAAATATTTTGAAGGCGGAAGTTTGCGTATGATGATGGATACGTTAAAATCCGAAAAAAGGGATTCGATATTTAGGGCGCACGTTGCGTTATACCGCCAACAAAGTCCGCAAGCCTTTGCGTATAGGTTCAGTAGTTCGATATTGCCTGGCCGTGCGTTTTTAGACGACAATGCCGAAGTGGTTTCTGAAATAGAAAATTATCCTTGCACCCGTTATTGTAAGAGCGCAAAGGGAACTGCCTACACAATGTTGATGACTGCACCGCTTATGATGCAAGGCGCAACCTTTTCAATATTTGAGTATTGCGGAAACGGCGTAACAGACGCTGACTTGTTTGCGAAAGAACTTAAAAACGTAAAACCTTTCCTTGATAAGATGAATTCGTTAAACTTAAAACACTCGGGAATGAAAGGCATAAGCGCGTTCTTATCGAAAAATAGTTGTAATTATATCACAAACGTAAAGAACCTAAATCAATTAGAACTTACCGATAATTACGTTGGCGGCGTGCTTGGAAGTATGGGTATTACGACAACTTTTACCGACGAATTAGAAAAAGCCAAAGACGTTTTAATTTTATCACAACTTACCGTAAGGGAATTGAGCGAAGAACAATTAAAAGAAGTATTTGCAAAACGTTTTATAATAGTTGGCGCGCTGGCGGTGGAAGAATTGATTAAGAAAGGGCTTGGTAGCCTTATTAACGCAAAGTCAATCAAGCGCCTTAAAGAAAGGACGGGTGATTATTCTTACGAAGCAGCGCATATGGAATTAAATTCTAGAATTCCAAAAGAAAGGGCGGCAATGCAATATTTTGTAGGGGACTTTGGAAAAGTTGAATACGACGGGGAAGTTATTCCGCTAACAAAAGTATATAACTACGACAACTCTTTCGTTGCGGAAGGTATAACGCTGATAAACGGCAACGTTTTGATTTTACCTTTCTATTATACGGCAGAAAGTTTGGATTTGGGTTATCCTTGCGGGTTATTGCATCCTATGCGCCGTCGTGCGATAAAGAAAGCGATAGTTGACATTGCAAAAATAAAAGACATTGTTTTTGCTGGTACGGATATGGTATTGCCTTATTTATATAGTAAAGACGACGTGGATTATTTAATACTTAACAACTTTATAGACGACGCGGTGGATAAAATCGAGTTTTACACGGCAAACGATTATAAAAAGATAAGTATGGTAACCGTAGAAGATACTGAATTCAAATCGGTAAACTTTGAAAATAACGGTGGTAAATATACGCTTGATGCGTCAATGGGCGCGTCTACGTCGGTAATTTTACGCCTTGAATAAATTATACATATTGAAAAAACAAAAAATATGGAGGAAAACAATATGCAACAAAACCAACAAGTAGAAAAAGAAAAGAAACTTGCTAGCAAAGGTTTGACGATTAAACAGTCGCAGTTGATATTTGTCAGTATAGCGCTGATAGTACCGATTGCAAACTGGTTAGTGTTTTATTTGTATACTCACGTATCGTCGATTTTTATGGCATTTCAAGACATGACGGGCAAATGGTCGATGATAAACTTTGTGAACTTTTACAAAGACCTTGTTAGTCCAAAGGGTGAATTTTTTCCTGCGTTGTGGAACACGTTAAAGTATTTTATACATGACAGACTGGTATTATTTCCCAGTGGTGTAATAGTTTGTTTCTTTATTTATAAGAAAGTGGCTGGATATAGATGGTTTAGGGTAATTTTCTATTTGCCAAACATTATATCAAGTGTCGTTATTATCGGTGTATTTAAGAAACTTATTGCGCACGACGGACTTATTTGTGCATTGCTTGAAAGTTTAGGCGTAGAATATCCCGCAGGCGGATTTTTGGGTAACACGAAGACGGCGACGGATACGATACTTTGGTATAAGACTTACGTTGGACTAGCAGGTAGTTTCTTGATTATAAGCGGTGCTATGGCGAGAATACCCGTTGAGGTTTTAGAGTCGGCACGTCTTGACGGTGTTGGACCTGGTAAAGAATTAACTAGCATGATAATTCCCCTTATTTGGCCTACGCTTTCAACGCTTACTATCCTTGCTTTTACGGGCATAATGAGCGCGTCAGGACCTATTCTTTTGATGACTGGCGGTAACTACGGAACAAATACTGTAAGTTTCTATTTGTTTAAAAACGTTTGGGGCGGCGGATTAGGCGCGCAAACAACAACGAATTATAACTTCGTTTCGGCAATCGGCTTATGTCTTACCGTAGTCGTAGTCCCGTTCGTATTGTTCGTTAGATGGCTTGCGGAAAAAGTTCCGACTGTTGAATATTAATAGGGGGCTAGCGTTATGAAAGAATTTTTTAGTAATTTATGGCAAAAAATTAAACCCAAAAAGAAAGTTAGATGGGTTAATATTAACGGCAAAAAAGTTAAAGTGCCTAGGGATAACCAAACCGTTCTCACCAAAAGAAAAGGTGTGGAAAAAGTTATTTTTGGTACTGTATGCGTGTTTTTTAGCATTTATGCGATTATGCTTTTATATCCCTTGTTTTATCTTGCTGTAAACTCGCTTGAAGATAGCGTAGTTTATGCGTTAAAAGAAGGTAGCGAAAAGTTTGGATTACCAGAACAATTACATTTTTCAAACTACGTTAAAGTATTTACACAACTTCAATTTGAAGACAGCACGTTTATGAGCATGTTGTTTAATACGTTGTTCTATACGTTTATACCTACTGCTTACGGGCTTTTTTGGCCGACACTTAACGGATACGTTTTCGCAAAGTATAATTTTAAGATTAAAGGTGTTTTATACGCGATTGCAATTACTTGTATGACGTTACCTATCATGGGTACTGGCGGTGCTGCGTTTAAGTTAAGATTAGATTTGGGTATGTACGATAATCGTTGGGCGTTCTTAATCGGTGGTACAGGTTCTTTCGATTCAAGATGGTTGATATTGTTAGGTATTTTTAAGGGTATACCTTGGAGTTACGCCGAAGCAGTTTATATCGACGGTGGAAACGATTTTACCGTATTCTTTAAAATAATGTTACCGCAAGCATTGCCTGCAATTGCAGTTCTGTATATTACCGCAGCGGAAAACCAATGGAACGACTATCAGTCAATGTTACTATATCATCCTAGCGATTTGACACTTGCGACTGGTCTATATTATATAGGTTCGTTCTTAAAGCGTGGTGGCGAAACGATATATTATGCTGGATTATTTATGTCCGCTTTACCATTTGTAATTATTTATATGTGCTGTTGTGAAAGTATGATGAAGAACGTTTCGATAGGTGGTCTCAAAGGTTAAACGACTTATAAACTTCGTTATGCGTCGTTACTGCTTTGCGTTTTGACTTCGATAACCAAAAAGGTTAATCTTACCCAAAACGCTTCGCGAGCCTTGCCTAACTCGTTTCTAATCCGTTTAACGAAAAAATAGGCTAACTTATATCCACTTCATTTTTCAAACAAAATTAAAAAAAGGCTAGCCCTTTCCACCATCAAAAATGATGGTGGAAAGCAAGGCTTGTCAGAATAAAAAATCAAAAAATTTTTATAAAGGAGAGGGAATATGAAAAAATTCTCAAAAATTTTAACTGTTGTAATGTGCTTTATTTTAGCGCTTTCAACATTCACGGGGTGTAAACCTCAAAGCAAACAAGACCCGAACACACTAGACATTTACGTTCTTCACACGGGTTACGGCCACGACTGGGCGGAAATTCTTAAAGATGAATTTCTTAAACAAGACTGGGTTAAAGCAAAATATCCTAACTTAAAAGTTAAAGTCGGATATAACGACATGACCGGATATTTGGGCAAACAAATGCAATTAGGTAGCGCAAGTAAATACGACCTTATGTTTGCTGCGTATGCGTTTGGTTATCAACAAAACGCTAACGTCGTTGACCTTACAGAATCGGTTTATAACTCAACCGTTCCAGGTGAAAGCGTTAAATTCAAAGACAAAATGAACGCATCAATTTATGATAAATATACGTTTAACGGCGATGGTAAAGATAAGAACACCGCAGTACCTTTCAATATGGGTTCATACAGTATTTTCTACAATGAAACCAAACTCAACGAAATCGCGCCAAGAATCGGTAAAACGGTAGATAACGTCGTTCCCGTAACTACTGACGAATTGTTTTACATTATGGAATCCGTTTATCAAATGAACCATAATCCCGAAACTAAATTTAATTTTGAAGCGGCGGATGCAAATGGATATCAAAAAGGTTATCCTTTCGAATATTCGATTATGGGTGCTAACAACGGTTACGAATATCCTATGTTTACTGCATGGTGGGCTCAATACGAAGGCCTTCACAATTATGAAAACTTCTATTACGGTTTAGTTGAAGATATGGGTGGCAGTACGACGACAAGTAAAAACGTAATTAAACAGCAAGGTAGACTTGAATCTTTGAAAGTTTTAGAAGAATGCTTTAAGTATGACAACCATTATTACGTTCCAAACCCTGCTGAACTTGATTATTTGCAAGCGCAAGTAAGAGTATTCTCTGGTAAAGGATTGTTCCACTTTAACGGTGACTATCTCCCCGAAGAAATGAAACCTTATTACGAAGGTATTAAGGATGAAGCAGGCGATCAAGTTGTTAGATATATGAAACTTCCCGTTATCAGTTCTATCGTTGACAGATTGCCTTCAATTGCAACTGCTGCGTCTGCGCATGATATGACTACTGACGAAATGCTTGCTAAACTTATCCGTGATATCGATAACGATATTGCTACTTGCCAAGTTTCAGGCGTTACCAAAGCCGATTACGATGCGCTTATTGAAGCAAGAAAGATGATTTACATTTCATCTGGTCAATGTGGTATTTTGCCCAGTTGGTCAACCACCCAAGAAGCGGCTATCGACTTCTTACGCTTTATGGCAACCGACGTTGCAAACGCTGCGGTTATTACTGGTACGGGCGGACTTATGATGCCGTTTAACTACGATTACAAAGAAAATAATCCAGAAGACTATGCAAACTTGTTGGCAAGTCAAAAAGATAAAGTTGATTTGCTTAGTAATAAAGTAATTCCTGCCGTTATGGTAAACGGTGGTGAGTGTTATCCTTTTGGTAAAGCAGGTCTTACGCCATTAAAATCAATGGAATATAACAGCAAAGTTAACTTTGGTGCAGTATTTGGCGAAATGGGTGCGAAAGAAACCGCGCAAACTATCTATCAAAGGGAAATTGATTTTTATACTGATGAATTGTGGGAGCAACTTGCTCAACTTGCAGAACCTTATTTTGATTAATCTATAAAGGAGAGAATATATGGCAAATATTAAAACCGTTTTTAAAAAGATTTTAATATTGACTATGGCTGTGCTTATATGTTGCTCTTCACTAGCATGCAATTCGGGCGGACCGAGCGGTTCGCCCAAAGCAAGCAGGGAAGACGTTAAGATTTGGTCTATAGGCACAAACGAGAAAGTCGTTTTAGAAGGCACGGAAGAATTTAAGGACTTATATTCTGCCGCTCCTAATATAGACTTGGTAGTTGGTAAAAACGAATATGAAAGCGCTACGGTAGTTATATCTGCGCCTAAAACAAAAATTCAAAGTTATGACGTTGAACTTTCTGATTTAAAGTCCGCGGCAAACGATACTTATTCAAAAGATAACGTTGAAGTTTACAGCCTTTTATATTATATATCTGGTGCTTCTGGTGATTATTACAGCAAAGAAGGTAAGTATCCCGACGCAATATTACCGTTTGAAAAGGCGGTTGAGTATAAAGAAAATTACGTCGATAAAGATACTAACCAAAGCGTTTATTTTGAATTCTATATTCCCGAAAATCAACCTGCGGGTACGTTCACGGGTAATTTTAAGATTACTTGCGACGATAACGAATTTTTAGTTCCGGTTACTTTAAGGGTTTACGATTTCGGTATTACTGATGAATCTCATTTAAGAAGTTCTTATAACTTAGCGTGGGCATTACCCGACGGTGAAAGAGACACTTCTTTGGAAATGAGAAGAAAGTATATTGATTACCTTACAGAACACAGGGTATCTTCACTTTATATATTTGCGGATACGCCGTCAACTGATGAAGGTTGGGCAGAGTGGCTTGAACTTGCCGCAGAACTTTGTGAAGATCCTAAATTTACCGATCTTTCGTTTAACGTGCCAGATACTAAATACGACAGTATTATCATAAACGGGTACGAATATAACTTTACAAGTTCATTACCTAATTACGAGTGGCTTGCTGATAAATTCTATATTATCGGTAAAAGATGTTTAGAGGATGAAGAAGGTAAACTTGATATTTTCAAAAGGCTTTTGTTCAAAGGCTTTGACGAACCAGAACTTTGGGGACAATCTTGGGACTGGATTAGGGGATATCATTATAACTATATAAGAGCAAAAGAACTTGCCGCTGAAATGTTATTGCCGTTTAGAACGATAGATAACGCGGAACATTTTGATACGCTTATGGAAAGTTTAGACGGCATACCCGTAGTTATTACTGCACAAACTAGATATCCTACGGCTAATACTATTGATAAATCTCGTATAGACGGAATTGACTTTTGCCCGTATTTTTCACGCTTAAATTCTAAGGCGGATAGAGATTTGTTTAAGAGTATGTCCGACCACGGTTTATGGGCGTACGGTTGTAACACTCCTGACAGCCCTTATCCTAACTACCACATCCCAGACGCTCTTATGAGCGCAAGGGTTTTCGGTTGGATGGCGTTTGAATACGGTTTGGTAGGCGACCTTTACTGGGCGGTAGACGCTTGGGGTAACGAACCTGATTACGATTATTATGCGGGTAAAAAACCGTCAGACCCAGGCGAAGGAATTCTCCTTTATCCCGGTCAACCTTATGGAATTGACGGTCCAGTAGGTTCTATTAGACTTAACGCTATCCGTGACGGAAGAGAAGAATACGAAATTTTGTATCTTATTGAACAAACGTATAAAGCAAAGAACGCTGATTACAGTTTCGTTCCTATGGTAGAAACTCTTTCCGACTATTTATACGCTGAAATGCAATGTTCTTACGATTTTGACGCTTTTGATAAATCCCGTACTGCACTTTATCAATTAATGGAACTTGCTTCAAGTAATGCAGGTATAAGAATCGTAGACGTTGAAGAAAGTGGCGGTCTATATAAAATGACCATTTACGCTAACGAAGGGTATACACCCAAAAACGCAGGCGTTGCGCTCAGCAAGGTTAGAGACGTTATCGGCGCTGACGGTGTTAACGGATCGGAATATTTACTTTCAATTCAACTTGGTAACGGCGTAACGGGTATTGACCTTTCTTGCGACGTTGACGGTTACACCGTTTCGTTTGACTGGTATTTAGGTAACGCCGCAGTAGGTTACAATGCGGAATCGTTTGCTAACTCTTTCAGTTCAGGAAATGCAGGTAGAGTATTTGAAGCGACGTTAGTTGATGCAAATACCGTAGTTAGTGATAGACCTGCTGATGAAAAATGGTTGCATTTGGATTACGTTTCTTGCTTGCCTGGCTATAACCGTGACGTTGTGGTTAGACACGAAGCGTTCGACGATATAGGCGTAACGACCAAAAAGATCGTATTTAACGTTTATAATGCAAACGATTTTAACACGATGTTTAATGTTAGGTTTAGACCCAAACAAAAGGGCGTTGGCGACCAAACGCTTAAATCGTTTACGCTTAAACCTGGTATGAACTCTATTGTTGTTGACAACGTATTTGCTTTGAGTTGGCAAAAGAGAAAAGGCGTAGAATTTATGTACTTTACTACTGGTATCGTTGAAAACAAAGAAACGCAGTTTGACAGATTAAATAATATTTATCTCGTCGACTTCTCAATTTACGAAGTGTAAGGAGGAATAGATTATGTTTAAGAAAATTGCATTATTTCTCGCTACTATAACGCTTTTAGGTTGCTTTGCAGGCTGTTCAAAGCCTGCATCAACGGCATCCTACGATCAACTTTACACTTTTGAAAGTTATAAAGAAAGTATCGTTCAAATGAAATCTTTCAACCAGTTTGGCAAAGTTAGTCTTAATAAAGACGTTGACTTCGTCAAGCAGGGTGAAGGTTCTTGCAAACTTCAACCGCTAGGCGAACCTGAAACTACAAAAAATCCTACCGTTGTTTTCTCTACGATTTCTTTGCCAGACTCTGAACGAGAATTTAACTATATGGATTTCAGTAAGTATGAAAAGGTTTCCGCTTGGGTTTATAACGACGAAGACCATGAAGTAAATATGGGGATTTCGTTATTAACTTCGGCTGTTTCTTACGATAGGCTTACGGGCGATTACGGCTCTACTACCATTACTGATAACTTTATTCTTAAACCTAAACAATGGAATAAAGTTGTTTATCAAATTAATCACGCGTACCTTGAACTTTTCGTTGATATTCATTATATTTACGGCGTTTGCTTTTCTTTTGAAAACGCAGGCACTAGATATTTATCCGAAACCGACACGATTTACGTTGACGATTTGAAACTTGAAAAACTTTCAAAGCCTTATCAAACTACCCAAGCGCACATTTTTGAGTGCGAAGGCAGTACCGAAGATAAAATTATTCTTGCGGATTTTGAACAATACGCTCAAATGTATTATGCACATTGTGCAGTTTATAGATGGCAAGAACGTCGTCCAGACATAGACGTTTACAATCCTATGCTTGGCGATTACGGTACGGTTTTACGCTTAACTACGCGCTATTGTCCGTATAACGTAAACAGGTCTAACGCAATAAGAATTTCAGGCGAGATTTTTAGGGGATTAGATTTAGCGGCAATGGCTGATAGTACCGACTACGTTTATTATATCAAGTTTGACGTTTATAACGAAAGTAACGCTGATATAAGCGTTAGTGGTAACTTTATCCATAAGAGTAGTGAAAAGACTTGTAAAACTTGGACGAGTGTTACCGTTAGTCCTAAAACTTGGGGAACGTACTCTTATCAGTTGAGCAAAGCAAAGACTAGCACTACCGATAAACTTGGTAATGTAACGACTTATAGATACGCAGACGACCCGGGCGATATTTCAATCGGTTGGGGACAATACGAAGAAGGCCCTAGAAGAGTTTTCTACGTCGACAATATTCGTCTTGAACGCGTACCTGTTGTAGCACAATAAGGGGGAAATCAAAATGAAGAACAAAACACTTAAATATATATTATGTTTAGCGCTTGCAATCGTTTCGATTTTCGCTTTTGCTTGTGCAAACCAAGTAACGCTATTAGACTTTAACGATAAAACTGAAAGCGTTTCAATACTTTCCTATTACGTTGTAGACACGTCTGGTGTATCTGATACCGAGGGTAACGTTTACAAGGTAAGCGCGACGGTAAAAGATAGCGACGGCAATGAAGTTGCTTATAAAGATACGGGTAGATTTTTGGTAACCGATAAAGAAGGTTACACTATAAAATATACCGCAAATCTCGGCAACGAAACCAAAAGCAGAACGGTTACGGTTGAAGTAGTTAATAACGTTAAACCTATTTTAAGAATAACCGACGGTTCTCATGTTGCTGAAATAGGTGAAGTTTATTCACTTCCGACGGCTGTTGCTCTTGATTCAAGCGCACAAAACCTTGACGTTACTTATACCGTATTAAACGAAAAACAAGAAGCGCAAACTTTCAACGCGCAAAACAAAACGTTTACGCCAACCGTTGACGGTGCGTATACGATTGTAGCAAGCGCAGTTGACGAAGACGGCAACGTTGCTAGTGAACAATTTGAATTGCACGTTCGTAAACCCGTAGAAGAAAACGAAATAGAAAGTTTTAACGACAAGGGCAGTTATTATACTACCGTACCGCACAGCAGAATGGAAAATTACGAGTGGCACGAAAACGTTCTTGGTAGAGAGGGCGTTATGCAGTTTGATATTGAAAAAAGCAATCTTTCAGGTGATTTGTTTAGAATAAATCCAAGAAAGGCTTTGGACGATTATATGATTGCATACGAAGAAGGCGGCGAAACCAAGTACAGAAACAACAAATATATAGTGTTTACTATGTACGTTGAAGCAAACGAAAACGTCGTTCGTGACTTTGCGTTCCATAGTGGTGGCACTGAATATTTCGTGAAAGAAAAAGTTCAATATAATCAATGGAAGGACTACGTTTTCCCTGCGGATAGATACGTTTCAACTATGAAGGCAGCAGAAAGCGACTGGAATACAAGACGTAAAAACTTCTGGGGATTAGGCGTTGATGATTTTACGATTTATTTGGATAAAATCTCTTTCGTGGACAGTTTAACGGAAGTTACGGGTGAACTTGCGGAAGCAAAAGTTGGTGATGAAGTTTCACTAGCGGACGCAATCACGACGACTGCTGACGTAGAACTTGAATACAACGTTTACCTTGCTGGTAAATTAGTTGCGCAAACCGACGATAAGTTCGTTCCGCAATGGAAAGGCGATTATAAGGTAGTTGCATCTACGGTTGCACCCGTAAGCGCTGCACTTGCTGAAAACGAATTCACGCTTACCGTAAACGGACTTACAAACGGGCACGTTGCAAAGATTAACGACTATACCGATTATATCGTTTACGACGCTAACGACGAAAGTACACACGATTACGTTTTACCCGAAATTAAACTTTACGAAGCAGACGGCGTAACCCCCGTATCACAAGATATTTTAGACGAATACACGTTTAAGACGAGTATCACCAGAGTATCACCTGCGGGCGTTTACACTTACAATTCGTCTTTCTCAAAAACCATAAGGGGCGTATTACATTATGATTTAACTGCAACGCACCCAACTTACGGTTCGTTTAGAAAGTATGCAACCGTTACCGTTGGACCGATAGCAGAAAACGAAGTAGTTAATTTTGAGTATGTGGACGCACTTAAACAAGTAGGTGTAAGCGGATTTAATACACCCGAACAGTTTAAGAATATTCTAGGCGAAAGCGATCCGAATAGATATCAAGGCTTAAATATTTTGCACCTTGCAAAAGACCAAATATCTAATAATAACTCGTCTTACGTTAACATTGCGCCGATAAACAGCACGGAAATTTATCAAACGATAATCGACCTACCTGAAAACGCAATTAAGAACGTTATCGTAAGATTCCCCGTATACGTTGAAACTACGGATATGGAAACTAGATCGTCAGTACAATTAACGGTACTTGGCACGGTATTTGAAGTGTTTGTAGGCAAATGGACTAATCTTGAACTTCCTGCAACACAATTAGTATCGTATATGAACCAAGGCAAACTTTATAACGTAGCGAACTCCAACTACTTCTCAGGCGACTATATAATTAACCTTAAACCTACGGCAGCAGAGCCTTTCTACGATGCAAATTCAAGCACGCGTATCGACCTTGACCTTTATTTAGGCAACGTAACCGTTGAAGCAGTTATTCCTACTACGGAAGAACTTGAAAACGTATTTATGGCGACCAAAGAAGATTTGTACAAGATAACCTCGGCTGCAAGTGAAGCAAATATTCACCTTGCAACAACCGAAGAACTTGCACTTATCGATAATACAGAAACTGGTTACACGGGTGGCGCAGCAGTCGTAAGTTTTGGCTCGGGTAACTGCCCGGATTTAACTTATAACGGCGAAATTAGAAAGTTCATTAATAACGAAGCGTTCATAGAAGAAGGCTTCTGTGGTTATACACACTTATCTATTATGTATGCAGTATTGCCACATGAAAACGGTGGTGGCGTAACGATTACCAGCGGTTTGATACACGACTGGTTCAAGTCATCAGGACTTTCTGGAAATTACTATTCGTTCAGCGAAGCACAAGGCAACGTCAATAAGTGGATAGAATTCCTTATACCGATAGAAAAAATCCTTGCATACGGTACGGACGTTAATAAGTTCCGTATGGCAGTTCGTTATTCAGGTTCGTCAGCAGGAAGCGTGATGTGGAAAGCATACGTTGGTGAAATCAAAGTTAAAAAGGTTATACCTACGCAAGAAGGGCTTGAAAACGTGTTTATACCGACCGAAGACGATTTATATAAAATAACTTCGTCGGCGACAACGCCAAATATTCACATTGCAACAACCGAAGAACTTGCGCTTGTAAGTAAGGGCAACACTAATTACACGGGTGGCGCAGCAGTTGTTGACTTTGGACCTGGTAACTGCCCCGACTTAACTTTCCTTGCATCTACAAGAACGTTAATTAATAACGAGTGGTATAGAAAAGAAGGTTTCTGCGGATACACGCACTTATCTATAATGTATGCAGTATTGCCACATGAAAACGGTGGTAGCGTAACGATTACCAGCGGTTTGATACACGACTGGTTTACTTCGAGCGGACTTTCTGGAAATTACTATTCGTTCAGCGAAGCACAAGGCAACGTCAATAAGTGGATAGAATTCCTTATCCCGATTGAAAAAATCCTTGAATACGGCTCTAACGTAAATAAATTCCGTATCGGCGTACGTTACGGCAATTCGTCAGCAGGAAGCGTAATGTGGAAAGCATACGTTGGTGAAATTAAATTGAAAAAAGTCGTTCCTACCGTAACGGAACTTGAAAACGTATTCGTAGCAAGTGAAGATAATCTTGACAAGATTACGGGCGTAAGGGTAAACGGAATGGCGACGGCAACCGAACTTAACGCAATCAGCGGAAACGGCACGTTCTATACGGGTAATGCAGTTTCAGTTGCGGTAACGCAAGGTAACGGACCTTCAATTTTAACCAGTTTTGCAGAAAGAAAGTTTATCAACAACGAAGATTATCCTGAATTCTGTGGATATAACTACTTGTCGATTTGGTTGGCAGTAAAACCTGGTGAAGGTTATGAAACGACTAGCATGGCCGTAACCAACGGGTTAATTCAAGACCATCTGGGAACGGCGCTATCTAATTATTTATGGTTTGGTTCAACTCAAAAGTATCCTATTAATACTTGGATTAACTTTATCGTACCGATTGAAAACTTGACCGGATTAGCGGAAGACGTAACCACGAAGAGAATACTTTCTTCTTACATCAATAGCGGTGCAGAGTGGACGGCTTACGTTGGCGATATGACTTTACTTAAAGATTTACCTGCTGACTATGACGGCGCAAACGGCGGTATGTTAGTTAAACCGGCACAATAATTAAATCAAAAAGGTGAGCGTTTAACCTAAATAAACGCAAAACAAAAGTCCTTTTCACGCGTGTGCTTCAAGCCATAGGGCGCACGCGTGTAGGAAATAAAGAAAAACTTTTTAAAGGAGGATGTGGCTATGAAAAAATTTTACTCGTCACCCGAGTTAGAAGTTTCGTTAGTAGAAGCAGTTGATGTTTTATCATTAAGCGGCGACGGAATTATTAACGACGACTTTGGCAGGGAAGACACAATTGGGGGAGGTGAATTTTAATGACTAAAACGAGAAAGAATTTATTTTTGACGATTTTGGTATTTATGCTTTCACTCTCTATGGCAATTTTTGCAGGTACTGCAAGCGCGTCTGGCTCAACTACCGTAACCGCCGACAAGTTCTATGCAGCACAAAGCGCACAAGTAAGGACCGTTCCTGACGAAAACGGAAAGATGGGTTTGGGTTTTGTATCTTATATCGACTACACGCTCTATAACAATCTTTTAGATTCAGGCGCAACGGTTGAAACTGGTACGATAATTATGCCTGAATATTACGTTAGTAGCGAAAAGATCAATGCTGAACTTACGCTTGACTGGGTAAAGGAAAACGGACTTGAAAACAAGTGTATCGTTAAAAACACGGGCTTTATTAATAGGGATCAAGCAAACGAAACAACGCCTTATTTTTACAGGGGCAGAATTGACGTTAAAGAAGCAAACTACACGCTTGATTTTATCGGTTGCGGTTATATTACCGTTGACGGCGTAACCTATTATACTTACGGCGACGACCAAAGCAAGGCAGTTGTTGCAAACGTAAAAGAAGTTGCGCTTGAATTTGCTAAATC
>JAFVTK010000037.1 GCA_017503265.1 Clostridia bacterium
AAATTTTGTCAAGGATTTAACCACGGTTTTTTGAAAATAAATTACTTTACAACAAAGAAAGAATAAACTGAACGATTAAAATAAAAATTTTTAAAAATTTGTTTTTCATTTGAAATACCCTCCTAAAAAAATTTTTTAAAATAAAAAGTGTCGTTTGCAAGCACAAACGACACCGTTAGTAAAAATGCCATTTTCGCTTGCTGCGACACAATTTAAACAATAGTCTTTTTCAAAAGATTTGTAATGCGAAAAAGATACACTCCTACCCCAGAAGTATATGCTTTTGAAAAATAACTATTAAATTATGTCGCAAGTTTATTTTAGCATTTTAAAAGCGATTTTGCAACTAATTTATTAATATTATTATTTAAGCGTGTTATTATCGCCTACACGCGGGCAAAAAATTTAAATAAAAAAGTCGAAATATATTGATTAAAAGGTTTTTATATGTTAAAATAATTGATATGAAAACTTTGGCTTTTAAAAATTTTAAACGTAATATTTTGATTTTGCTTTCCGCGCTACTCGTTTTATCAAGCGCGTGTTTTGCTTTGTCTTTTAACGCTTCGGCTTACGCTGACGACGTTTCCCCGACGGCTGAACTATTTTTACCGTCAACCGATATGGAATATAAAGAATTAGCCGACCCTATCGACGTTTATTCTGACGATAAAGTTACTGCTATCGCTCAAAATAACCAACAACTTCTCGTTTATCAAAACGGGACTTATGCAGAGCCTATTACTTCTTTTACTGCCATTAAACAAGTTAAAAAACTTGACGACCAAACTTTGCTTGTATCCGATAACGGAACTATTTACACTCTTTCGCTTACGGATTTTTCAAAAGAAATTTTATACGACGCTTCTGAAATCCCTGCACTTATCGGTGGAAACAATTTTGATTTAAACAACGATTATTTAGTAAGTGCTTACAGCGGAACTGCGTACGTTTATGCTCGCGACGGTTTAAAATTTACGCCTATGGGTACTTTTGCGCTTAATGCTAACTACCCCGTTGCGCTTAACGACGACGGTCTTATATTTTACGTTCGTACCGATTCTTATCTTTATTGCTTATCCGTGCGCGATTTGGTTAACTACACTAAAATCGCCGAAGTCGCTCCGTCAAAAATGATTGCGAATAATGATTTCGTTTATTACGCTTTCGATAACAAAATTTCACAAATTGCAATCAGTAATAATCAAAAAACCGAATTGCCAGTTGATGCTATGCCTGAATACGATTTAGGTAATCTTATTTCGCCTAGTGGTTTAACATTTAAAAACGATAATTTATTTATAACCGATAGCACGCTTAACGCCGTACAAGAGTTTAAGATTGAAAATGACAAACTTATATTCACAGGCTTTGCGATTGCAATCGGTAAAACTGCTTACAACAGAGTTTCAAAAAATGCGCTTGACGTTGAAAAATACGGGAATACGGTTGCCGTTCTTGACGAATATAAACTTACCGTATACTCCCCTGTAAGCGCTAACAAGTACGCGCGCGAAAACTATAAGAATTATATTAAAAATGATTTTGCTCCGCTTTTGCAACACTATGCTTTGGGCAATGGTAAAATCCTTTACTCTACTACGGATAGCATTTTACAAATAATTGATTTAAATGATGATACTCAAACGTCTACGCAAATATCGTTACCGATTTCCGTCGTGCTGATTGACGACGTTTGTTACCAAAGCGGATATTTTTACGTTTTAGTCCATACTAACACGTCGTCAATCGTTTATCGCGTTAACGAAAACGGCGAACAGTATCAAACTATTGAAATAGTTAATTTTTACGACGATAATACTTATAGGGCCGTTACGGTTGACGTTTTTGGAAACGTTTATCTTGCCGATACCACGGGCAAAATAGTTCTTTGTGAAAAAGATAATTCTTTTGCGAACTTAACGCTTGGCACTTTGTCCGACGTTATAAAACTTGAAAATGATTTAGGTGGCAATCTTTACGTTCTTACCACAAGCGGTTTAAGCCGTTTCGACGGTTCGGCGTTTACAGCAATTGATATTGACCCCGTTACCGACGGCGACCAAATCAAATCTTTTACAATGAACTTTGACAAATCCGAAGTTTACCTTTTATTCAAAGATAAAGAATACGTTTGCGAGTGCGATACGCTTGGAAATTACGCGTTAGATAAAGCAACCGCAAGCCAAACCGATTACGTTATTAGCGATAAAAACACTCAATTAAATAAATTGCAATCAGCAACGGTAAAAGCAGGCGCAAACGTTTATTCGGTAACAAGAAACGGAATTAACTTTGATTTTAACGGTATTATATCACCCGAAACCGAATACGCGGTAATTTGTGAAGTTAAGTTAAGCGACGATTTGATTTTAAGCGCGTTAGCGGGCGCAGAAGGCGTGGTTTTAGTAAATAATAAAGAATTAAACCTCAACGCCCCATTAACCGACACAGCGCCTGAAACGGCGTTCGTAACGACCAACGCTTCGCTTTATTATTTCCCTATACTCACGGAGAACGGCGAATACGCTTTAACTGACGGCGAAACGGTTAGGATTAATAAATCCACTATGATAACGCCGACGGCAAAACTTACCTTCCTTGATAAAGAATTTTATTTTGCAAGCGTAACGGTTAGCGATACTGTTTACAGCGGTTATATACCAGTAAGTTTTACCGTTGAAGTTTTATCAGAAGATTTTACTTGGAACGAATATAAAATCGAAAAAATTAACGCAACAAAACTTTATGCTGACAAAGAATTAACGACTGAAATTAAAAAATTATCTGATAATCAAAAAATACGCCTTTTCTACACGGAAAACGGAATTTCTAAAATTGCCGTCGAAGTTGGAGAAGGCAGTTGGATTGAAGGTTATATCAAATCTTCCGCAATCCAAAACGAGCCAAACCGCGCGGTAAGAAATATTCTTATTATTCTTGCGGTAACCGCTTCGGTCTGCGGAACACTCACTTACTTTTTAATGAGAAGAAAAGGTTAAACATTATTTAAAATTTAACGCGCCACGCATTTTTGCGTGGCGCGTTTTTTATTTACAATTTTTTACACGTTTTAATCACTATATACGTTATCGCCGTGTTCTCTATCTAACGCATAACCCAAAAGATTAAATTCTTCGTCAGGGTCAAAGTTGTCGGCATTTTCATACGCGGCAAGTTTGCTTATTGAAACTTCGTACGCGGTGAGCGTCTTAATATCGTCGTCAGTTAGGCGCTTTTGATATTCTCTACTCTGTATTCTGCCACTTATTGCTATCTTTTCGCCAACGGCAAGGTTTTTTGCAAAACGCGCGTTCCTTCCCCACGCAATGCACGGTATATAATCCGATTTGTTATAAGAGCGGTTTACCGCTATCAATATGTCCGCAATTTCACGGTTAAACGGTGTGGTGCGGTAAATGGGCGGTTTACAAATATAACCAGTTAAAACTATACTGTTGGGATTTCTTACGGGCGCTTCGTCAAGTAGTTCCCTTACGAAAACGGTAAGCATAAGTTTACTTTTTCCGTCTACTAACTTATTATAACTGCGGAACTGTCCAAGCGCGTTTATAGTTACGCCCATTTTAAGCGAACCGTCGCTAATAAGCCTTTCGGATATGGTTACAGGCAAAACGTCGCCCTGTCCCGACAGCCTTTTTACCAGCACGCTCATTTCGTAAAACCCTTCACCGTAAACTTCGTGCGAAAATTCGGCTTCTGATACGATTTTCCCGCTGATAAATACTTTGTTGTTCTTTTCTTGCATAACGTTCATATATATTTTTCCTCCAAAGAATTTCCTATGAATTTTTAATTTGCGCGCCGTCTGGCGCAATTTTATAATTATCTTTATAAATTAATTCGCATATCGGCACTAAATCGTAACCTTTATCTTTTAGCGTTCTTATAATATCGCGTAAGGCTTCTGCCGTGTGCAGACCTTGATTGTGAAAAAGTACGATTGAGCCGTTCTTTACACGCGTAGTAACCCTATTAAAAATTTCTTTTGCCGATAAGTCTTTCCAGTCAAGACTGTCTACATCCCATTGAATAGTGTAAAGCCCTAAACTTTTAGCCGTATCAATTAAAAGGTCGTCGTAATCCCCGTATGGTGGGCGAAAAGTTACAACCCTTTTGCCCGTAATACTTTCTATCGCTTGTTTTGAAGTCGTTAGTTCACGCTCTATCGCGCTTTTATCAAGTTTACTCATATACGGGTGTGTTGCAGAGTGTGTGCCGATTTCGTGCCCAGCGTCAAATATTTTTTTAACGTAGTCGGGGTGTTTTACCGTCCAAAACTCTACCATAAAGAAAGTACATTTGACGTTTTCTTCTTCCATTATTTCCAAAAGTTTATCGGTATAATCCACGCCCCACGCGCAATCAAAAGATATTGAAATTTTTTTCTCGTCCGTTTGCACTCGGTATATAGGCAACTTTCTCATAGCGCTACCGTAAAAAACTTGATAAGCGCCAGTCCCTGATAAAACCGCTAAACACAGAACTAAAACCGTAACCATACTAATTATGGTCAAAAGGTTCTTTTTTCTTAAAACAGCGAATACCATTATATCTTTTCCCCACGCTAATATAATGTAGAATTTTGGCGGATAGTGTTATACCTTGTCGATTAGCCTTGTTCTACAAAAAATATATATGTCGCACAATTTTCTTATAGACCTTTAATATAAAATTTGGGCATAAAAAAGAACTCTTTTTTGCAAAGAGTTCTTTTTTGAGGCGATGGCACAAAAAGTGACTGATTAGAATTTATTTCGTTTTGACGAGAAAAATACAAAAAAGACAAGTGTTTTATTAGGGCGCATACCCTCTGCGGTCTGTAACCGTATAAAACACGCAGTATTTTGCAGGATTTTTCCGTCAAAAATCAGTCAGAGTTTGGTACAGAGCCTTTTTCATTATCCTTAAATTTCCAAGGTATAAACCTTATCTTCATAAATATCGTGATTTTGGTCGGTAAATTTAACTTCGATTTTACCAGGATTAACAGTTATTGCAGCACCATAAAAATTATCTACCACAACTCTACGATGCGCATCACCTTCACGGCGAACGTATCTTTCCCTATACAATCTAGAACCAACAATAACGGGGTAAGTATGCGGTTGAGTATTAAATTCAAAATCTTTATCCGCAATGAAACAATGATGCTTATGCGCGGTAACCATAAACTTAATACCTAAACGTTCAAGTTCTTTTGCCCACTCGCCGTAAGTTTCTCTTTCAATATCAAAGCAACTTCCATGTTTTTTAGTAGTTAAAACGGGGCAGATATGGCTTATTGCAAAAGTAATTTTTCCATCATTTTCTAATTCCAAGTTTTTAAGCCACTCTGCTTGTTTTTTCCTAAACTTGCTAAATTTATTTACGCCGTTATAAACCCAAGGCATAGGATAATTTTTATCATAATGGTCGTCTTTTTTATCTTCACCGCAATCAAGAACTACACCATTTAAACAACCGATACTAAACGTATAATAGGTCTGCTTGCCGTTTGACGGGAAATAATCGGTATATAATTCCGCAAGTTTGCCACGAGCGTCGTGATTGCCACGCGTAAAAATAGCAGGAATTTTACCTTCGGTAACTTCACTTACGTATTCAATAGTTTCGTGATAATTTTTTACCGTTTCTACTTCACCTATATCCCCGTTAAAGATAAAAAGGTCAGTATCGTCGCCGAAATAATTTGCAGTAAGTTTTGCAAAATCATAACCGTAATGAACGTCGCCTATATGATAGATATGAATATCTTTGGTTTTTGTCAAAGGCTTAAATTCAAAAGTTTCTTTTTGTCTTTCGCCGATTTCTGAAAAATAACCTTTACGGTCAATGGCTTCCCTATAAACGACGGTATAACTCTTTTCAGCGTTAAGAACGTCTTGCGGAACACGGATACGGGCGTAATCTTTTTCCGAACTCAAAACGCCGGAATTGTCTTCGTCATATTCTTCGCCTGCAATTTCTACCGCCAAAATAGCGTTTTTATTTGCAACGACCAAAATTTCATATTCGTCGTCAACCACGAATACACAAGGTTTAAACTTTAAAAATGACATAATTTTCTCCTTTATTTATTGTAAAATTTATATATTGTTTTTGTTTGATATATATCGTTTTTTTTCAAAACTGCACTTGGAAAATTAGAGCAGTTAACGGCGTTTGGAAAGTTTTGCGTCTCTAACGCAACAGCATTATCTTTTTCAGAATAAACTTGCAAGCCTTCTCTATCGGTTAAAACGTCCATATTGAGTTCTTTACCGGACAAGGTAGCCACTTTTCGCAAGCCCTTACAGTTAAGCACGAAGTTATCGTCGAAAAATCCACGATTTGCAACTACGTTATCGCCGAACAACTTGCGTTTGACGGGCGCAATTTTCTTAAAATCGCAACACGTTCCACCAACGGCAAAAAACTCTCCGTGTGGAATTAATTCTTTATCGGTTAGGGTTATATAGTCAGCGTCGATATAAAGCGTAACGCCACCTAAATCTTTATCAACCCCGTCCACGTTGAAATACGAGTGATTAGTAAGACTTACTACCGTGTCAGCGTCGGCAGTTGCTAAATAATCTATTTGAAGTTCGCCGTCTACTACCGTATAAGTTACGCTAACCGATAAATTTGCAGGAAAGCCTTCTTCCCCGTCAAGACTTAAACGCTCAAAACGAATAGAGTTAACCGTTCTTTCCGCAACTTTCCACACCTTGGTGTTAAAACCATTGATACCGCCGTGCAAAGAGTGCGCCCCTTCGTTACAAGTGGTTTGATAAGTTTTGCCGTTTAGCGTAAATCGTCCGTTTTCAATTCTGTTTGAAAATCTTCCGATAACCGCGCCCAAATAGTCTTGGTCGTCAACGTATTCTTCCAAAGTATTATAACCTAAAACAACGTGCTTTACGTCGCTTAAAGATTTAACCCTAACGTCTGTGATAATGCATCCGTAATCAATAACGTCAACTTCAAGCACGCTACTTTTAAGCGTGTGCTTATAAACGTCCGTTTGACCTACTTTTCCAAAAAATTTACTCAACATCTTTAAACATTTCGTTGATATTATCAAGGTGAGTTCTTACGATAATATTACCGCCTTCGTGTCCGATAGCACCGCTTGAAATATACGCGCTATAATGGCTACCCTTTTCGGCTTCTTCGGTAGGAATATAAGAGTAAGAATTGCACGCAAGTTGAATAATAAAGGTTTGAGAAGCACGGCTAGCGCCCCTAATTCTATCACCGTATGCAACGAAATATTCGCCAGGCGCGGTTACGAAAGCAACGTCGCCAAGTCTTACGCTATGCACTTCGGCGGGTACGATATTATGATTTTTTTGGAACTCGTATCTAGCGATAGTGCCAGTATAAACGAAGAGTTCAGAAACGTCCAAAAAGTCGTATTCAGGCTTGGGGTTGTCCCTAAAATATTCTTTGATAGAACGAAGCGCTTCTTTATACTCGGTTTCGGTAGCAAAACGGAGGGGCAACTTCAAATTGTCAACCGAGTGAATAATGCAATCGCTATCTTTAAGATTAACAACAGCGTCGTCGTACGCGTCAATAACTTCCCTTGCGATACGTTTACCGATTTTCCAAGTTCCCTCTATATCGAGCATAGACGGGTCTTCGTTTCTCTTTAAGTAACCTTTTACTTTGCCACGCCATCTAACCATATCTCTAGGCGCAATATCGCCGGCAGCTGAACAGAGAGATAACACTTTAAGGTCTTCACCAAAATGTTCACGGAGCAAAATTCTAACCTTGCCCCAGTAATCAGCCGACATAAAATTTTTCATTTCGACGACTTGCGCGGGACAAGCAACATTGACAGCCGCACCAGTAACTTTTTTATCTTTATCAAAAGTGAAAAGAATTTCAATACCAGAATCGGTGCTACCTTCCATACCTATAAAGTTAGGAACTCTTACGTTTCCGTAAAGTTTAGCCTTGCCGTCGTCGTATTTCATCCTACGGTTAAAACCAACAGCCGCGCGACCAAACCCCGTGCCGTAATAACCTTCCGCCCTGCTTTCCCACGCGGTCTTAACAGCAAGCGCAATTCTATCCGCCAAGAAAACTAGCGCGTCGTGCGGGTCCATACCCGTACCGCTATCAGCGACGGGTTTATAAACCGAACCTTCTGGCAAGAAAGGTAAAAGTATATCTTTGCTGCTACCCATAGCAAAATCGTCCCTTTCGTATTTGAAAGAAGTATGCGTATGAATAGCGCTGATAATAATTTTATTCAAGTCAAGCCCGTCCACTTTGCCTTTAAGGTTTTCCCTTACTAGCGCAACGAGATTTGCGCCTATGCTAATAAGGTCACACGAAACGAAAACCGAGTGGTCAATACCGTTGTCTACGGCAAGTGCGGTAACAGTAAGCGGAGTTTCCACTTCTTCGGTAACGCGTTCAAAGAACTGCCCAGCAAGACTTATGGGTCGTTTCGGGTCAATTGAAGTTTCACACCATCCGAATTTCAACTTGTTTGTTTCCATAATTTATCTCCTTAAAATATATACATAATTTAGGCAAAAAGCCTTATTTTTTTAATTTAAATTCGGAAAAGCCCGCTTTATCCCAAAGCCCCGTGCCTTTCCAACCAACTCTGCCGTAGCGGTTAGAGTAGTAAACGATAGATCCGTAAGGTGAAGTGGTTGATAGTTCCACGCCCAAATCGTTAAACGAAATGGCTTGAACGTGGAAATAATAACTGTCTTTTGGATTATCCCCGACGTGAATATAAAAAGCGTCTTTATAATTTTCAGGCATTTTAATACCGACGGGCGAACCTGCATTGAGATAACAAAGCCTACCGCGTTCAGGATAAAGTCCAGTAATGTAGCCGTAATATTTTTCACGGTTAAGCGAGTTACCGCCGATATAAGTTTCCGCGTAACTGGTTACGATAGTGCCGTCCGAACGCTTATAGAGCGGAATACCGAGCGCGTTAACAGCGCCGTCGTAAGGCAGTAACATATCGTCTTTAACGCGATAACCAAAATAAATGTAATTATCGTCGTATAAAATTCTTACTGACAAGTCGGCTTCGGGCGCAAAATCCTTAAAATTAACGTAACTTTTGAATATCTTAATTTCGCCAGCCTTATTCCACGGGCTAGAAGGATTTTCGTCAACAGCCAAGTTTTGTTGAGATAAAAGCACGTCTTGGTTAACGTCAGTATAAACTGCAAAAGCGTCTTCTTCGATAAATAGCGAATATTTTTCAATTTCCGCTTTAATGACGTTGTAAATCGCTTGAATTTTACGTTGTTGAACTTTGGTCAACTTTTTAGAAAGCGCGCTCTCTAATGCGTTAAGCACACCGTCTTTTACGCCTGCATTAATAATAAAGTCTTTAATATAAACGTTACCGCCCGTATGGTAAACGACGTAAGAATCGCGTTCGTCATACCCTTTTTGTAAAAGAGCGTAATAACGCTTCATATCATCAGCCGCCTTGCCGTAAACTACGCGACAAAACTTATCGGTAAGTTCGTCAAGGTCTAAATAAGGATCCCAAAAAAGTTTATTACATTGCCAAATATACATTTCGTTCATATCAAAAAATATATCCGTACCATCTTTTTCAGCCTTATCAAGTTTACCTTCTGGGAGCAGTCCGTACACGCCGATTTTTTCATAATATTGAAGATTTTTTTGAACGACTTTTGCGATAGGTCTTGAATAAATTTGCCCTTTAAAACTCATCCAGTAATTGTACATATAAGTTTCGGGACATTTTTTACACCACGCGATAATATTATCGGTAATCTTTTTAGCGCCCATCGAATTATCGTCGGTAAACGCCAAGCGGTCGTTAGCACCGATAACGCAAATCCTTGCAGTCAAATGTTCGTCAAGCGCAACCGCAGGGCAAGGCTCTGCGTACATATACGCAAGCGCACTTAAACGCACTTCGGGGAAACGCTTTGCAATGATTTTGACGAAACGGTTTAAGAAGTTCCAGTAAACCGTTGATTTATAATTCACTTGGTCGGGATATACCGTAACGCCGTTATCCGCGGTGAAAGGAAGAGTATGCAAAAATTCCCCATTTTTACCAACCATGCAAAAATGCGGATCGTCTGACGTTATAACGTCAAGTCCCCTATTGATTAAGTTGGGGTCGCTTTCTAACGCTTCAATGTAATTGCTTGCCAAAAGTTCAGCAGCCTTTGGGTCGTAATAATTTAAGAAACTTGCGCCAGCGCTTTTACGTTTAATATTACCGTTAAAATCGCGCATAAACGCGTTGGGAAATTCGTCAATATAGCGGTCGCAATCAAGCCACTTAAAGTTAAGGTTAGCAACGCAATGCACGCCCCAGTCGTTAAAAGAATCGTCGTAAGCGGAAACTTTACCGTTGAGTTTGTTGCGCGCAAACGAGTGCATAGTACCTGCGTCAATGTGATTGCCTTGCATACCCACGCCACAAGTATGCCAACCGCGTATTGCAAATGCTGGCTTACTTAAATAATCAACCTTGCAAGAGATGTTTTTAGACTTAATAAATTGTTCGTATTCTTTGCCGTATCCACGCGACCAAACGATATCCGCACCGCTTTCTAAAAAATCGTTAGCGCCGTAAAAAACGCCAGCCGAATTATGTGCAAAAATAAAACAATTTCCGCCGTACAACCTAACGGCAAAGCCGTCCGTGTCAAGAAGATTATCGTAATCTTCCCTAAACACAAATTTAAGTGCGGGGAAATCGTCAAAAGTGCCGAATACTACCGCACCGACAAAAGAAGTAATTTGCTCGCTAGTAATTTCGTGAACGGAAATATCCGCACCCGAAATAAGTTTTATAGATTTAACTACGTCGTTAACGCCGTTAATAACCGTCTTTTCACAGTCTCTGTGAATATAAAATTTAACAGACGGTTCACCGTTTTCAACTATATTAAATAATTTGTCCATAATAAATAACCTGTTTTGTCCGTGCCAAAGTATTCGTATCGTTAAAAGTAAAGTTAGTCTTTCCCCGCCCGAAGGTAAGGTGGATTACGGAATAAAACGCATCGGGCGGGTAAAAAACTAAAGTGTGATTAAATTAATATTTTTTCGTTACGCTTACGCGTTAGCAGTAGGAAGCGCAGTTATCCAAGAGCCAGTATAATCAGCAGGCGCTTCAGTCACCAAAGAATATTCGCCAATATAGACGGCAAAGTCACCAACTTCTCCCGCGCTAACGGTAGGAGTTTTCAAAAGAACTTCTCCCCAAGATGTACTTATATCGCCACTATTAGCCAAAGTTTTTATAGGAATAACAACTTTATACCAAGTATTCAATGAATATCCATCGCCGCCAAACTTAACTGCTTTACCGTTTGCCGTCTTGAACAATCCTGCCGCAAACGAGACTGAATTTTCTTCAACAGCGCCCGTTACCGCAACATACGTTACAAAGTATTTATAATCAACTTTATGCAAGTAACTGCTCAAACGAAGTCTTGCAAGATAATAAGGCATATTAAGTGCAGTAGTGCTAGCAGATAGCGTGATACCATTTTTATTAGATTTTACTGTTGCTTTTTGTGCAGATCCATTATATGCACTATAACCTACCATTGCAGTAAGTTCTTCTGCTTGTGCTTCAACCGCAGTAGCCATTACAGCACCGTCCCAAAGTTTAAGATTTTTTAAACCACTTAACCCTTCAACTAAACTTTCCGTGGTACTTATCGAATTGAAATGTTTTGTTGTTCCAGTAAGCGTACCTTCGGGCACAGGTGCTTCTTTTAACATTTTAATTTCGCCGAAAAGGAAGTGTACACCGCTACCCCAATTAGAGCCAGAAGAACTTCTTGCAAACGACATCTTACCTGTTTTTACATCTTCTAACGTTCTATCAAACAAATCTTCAATAGCAACAATATACGTCATCCACGTGCTTAACGGCACCATTTCAACCTCATCTGTAGAAAGATTAGGTGCAATTTTAACAGCTTCACCAACAAGATCGTTTATTAAACTGGTTCCACCGCTAATCCATTTATTACCAGTATTTTCATTAAGTGCCGCCCACGTTATAGAAACATATTTATAACCTTGTTCTTTTGCTTTTGTTTCAAGTTGTTCATCATAATGGATAAAGGTAGACATCGTGTTTCCTTTCATGGAAACTTTTAAAGCACCACCTTCGTAATCACCCGTCACACCCGCTAACTCTTCCGCAGTTGCTTTAACAGATTTACCATTATACGAACTAGTACTTGATGCACTAACGTTACCTAAAGATCCATCAGGATCAAGAAGTAAATCGTTATCTTCTTCTTTTTCCGCAAAAATTTCGCCTACATAAATTGTATAATTGCTTTCTTTATCCGCTTCTAAAGTGGTGTCAGGTTGCCAATTAGCTTCTGCCGTATAGACTCTTAACAAATTCATAAAATTTGCTTCGTTTGAGAACATAGCATCATCCTTTATCATTTCTATCGGTAAAGAAAGTTTAGTCCATCTTTTATAAGAGCCAGCTTGTGATAAAGACAAATTCCTACAAAGAATACTTTCAGTTCCACCAAACAAACCATTACCATTTGCAGTATACCAACCAACGTCATTTGCCAATTGTGCACCATTATGATCTAACGCTACATACATAGAAATGTAATCGTATTCACCGCTATTTATCAACTTTTCGTAATGCTCCGAACCGGAAATTGCAAGTGTTATCGGATTTCTACTATCTAAACCTTTCAACTTAATAGCTTTACCGGTATAATCTTTACCAGCAAAACCTAACGTACTAGCGTCAACTACGCTGTCGTAATTATATTTCGTACCAGCGTAAGAAAATCTTCTAAAATCGTTTTCGGGGTCGAAGAGTTTTGCGTTGAAATCCCAAGCGGAAATATACGCGTTGATTTGCTTTTCAGCCGCAGGAACTTCGCCAACTATTTCATCTAAATATTCAACAGATTTAGCAAATTCAAGCGCAACTTCTTTTACGTTTGCAACAACTGCCTTGCTTTGGTCGTCGCCGTAAGTATAATAGGTTACGCCGTCAACGGTAATATAACCGCAACCGATAAAATCAAGCGTGTAGTTTGCTTCTTTA
>JAFVTK010000038.1 GCA_017503265.1 Clostridia bacterium
CGAAGAAAGCTCTACGTTTAATTATAACCTTGGCTCTACCGATAATCCTATTTTGATTACCGACGCAGCACAACTTTCTATGATTTCCGAAGAAGTTGAAGCAGGCACTACTGATTATGCAGGTATGAATTTCCAACTTGCTAACAATATAGCGCTTGACAACGGCTTTACGCCTATTGCTTCTACTTTTGCGGGTAATATTTTAGGTGACGGTAAACAAGTAAGTGGTGAATTAGTCGTTGAATTAGTAGACGGCAAAACCGCAACCGAATTAAATTACGTTGAAAACGTGATTATTCCTACGCACTTCCTTGAACTCAATTCCGATACTTTCGTTGGTTACGACGCTAAAACCAATCCCGACGGTGAAAAGGGCGCAATCTATAATGCATCTAACAATTTCTATACCGATAAGGGTACTCTTATAACCGAAGAAACTTGGAAAGAGGACGGCATAACGGGCGATTACTCCGGAAATGCAATCAAAATTACTGCAAATTATTATATGAACTGGACGCTTACTAATCCGTATAATCAAGCACAAATTAACAAACTTGCTGATAATTACGATTTTGTACGTTTCTATCTTGCAGGCGCAAGTACGGATGAAACAGACACTTCTTGGTATTATAATTTAGGTGGTGGAATGTTAGGCGCATACTACGGCAACGATAGTGACAATGCAAGTATAGCTTATTCAAGAGCAAAACAATGGATTGAATTTAAATTTAGCATTGAAAAATTTGTAGAATTATTAAACAGCGCTTCATTTGAGTTCTTTAACGTACACTGGAATAAAGCAGGCGGTAAAGAAGGTGGTAACGCAACTGCTACCGTAGTTTTGTATATGAGTAACATTGAATTTGTAACCGAACCTACACCAACTCACTGGTTTAAGGTTAGTGAACAAAGTTGGGCAACTGATAGAATACTTTATAATGATAGTTCTGTGAAGTATCAACCTGGTGGAGATTTCGTTACTTATATGAATGAAACGGAAGTTAGTGAACTTGGTTTTGCAGGTGGATATACTGGTGCTGCTGTTAGATATACTTCACAAAACAATAGTGGTTGGTCGTTAAAGAATATTTTTAGTGAAAGACAGTTAAGCAAGATTAAAGATACTTACGATCATCTTTATATTTGGTTTGCGGCTGCTCCTATTAGTGATGAAACAACAGAGTGGTCTGATCCGATGACAGAAGACTTGATAGCATTGACCAGTACTGGGCAAACTAGTATTCCTGTTAATAATACAAATCAAAAGATTTGGAGAAAATTCATCGTTCCTATTGATTCATTTATAACTTATCTCGGAGAAAATAGTGCTGTTGGTTTCTTCAATCGTGGTTGGGGTAACGGCAAATGGGGCGAAGCATATTATTATTTTGGAGATATAGGATTTGGTAATGCAAGCACTATTGAAATATTTGGAAAAACGGCAAGTTTGACAGATCTTACTAGCGGTCAAGACGTAGACATAACTTATCTTTCAAGTAGTGAACTTGCAAGCGCAGGTGTAACGGCAGGCGGATATACTGGCAACGCTGTTAAGTTTAGTTTAGGTTCAAGTAGTGTATATAGGAAATTTTATTTAACTGTGCCTACTTTTACTGATGCTGAAAAGGAAGAAATTCTTTCAACTTATACTAACGTATCAATGTATATTTATACTAACAAAGGTCAGGCAAACGCAGGATTATACGTTAACACGACTAGTGACAATTACTGGAATCACACGCATAATACTTGGAAAAAATATACTATAACCGTGCAACAATATTTTGACTATGTAGAAGCAAATGCTAGCGATGGTAAAGTTTTGTTATTCTATAACTATATTAGCACGCAAGCCAATGCACCTACGGTTGAAGTTTATTTTGGAAATATTTCGTTTGAGTAATATCTATAAGCAACACACACTTAAAGCCGACGCAACGTCGTTGCGTCGGCTTTAAAAATATTCCTTCTTATTTTTTTCATACTACACTACTGCTTTTTTGGGGGAAAGGGGTAGTGTGGTATAAAGAAAATAAATCTTTAATACTTACTTATCGTTACGGAGAATTTATGTATAAATATATTTTAAGATTTAGTTTATTGCCTACGGTTGATTTTGATAAAAGGTGTAACGCTCTTTTAGACTTTGTTGATAAAGCCTTGGTTGACGACGTTATGTTTTTTATTGCCCCTGAAGAAGTCAGTTTAGGGCATATTACGGTTGAAGAAGCAAAACCTTGGGTTGACACTATTAAAAAAATGAAGAAAATCCCTGACGAGCGCGGTATTACTACTTCGCTTAATCCTTGGGTTACGTTAAATCATTACGACGGTGGCAGACCGCTTAAAGACGGTCAAGATTTTACTACTATCGTCGGTGAAGACGGGGTAGTAGCAAAGTCTTGCGTTTGTCCGCTTGATAAAAAATGGAGAAAATATTTCGTTGATTTGTGGGCGTTCTACGTTCGTGAAATTCAGCCTGATACAATTTGGATTGAAGACGATATGCGCCTTTCTTGGCACGAGCCTGTTAAGGGTATGGGCTGTTTTTGTCCCGAGCATATGAAACTTTATAACGAATATTTGGGCGGAACTAATTACGATAGAGAAACTTTTATTGAAAAATGTTTGACCGACGAAAATTGTCGCCGTGCATACCAGCAAGTTAACGGTAAGATTTTAGAAGAAGTCTTTACTGAAATAGTTGAAGGTATGCCCGAACAAAAAACGTTTGGGCTTATGACCAGCGGACTTGGCGGTAATTTTATTGAAGGCAGAAAATACGATAAGTTATATAATATTCTTGGCAAAAACGGTTGTAAACCATATAACCGCGTACACCTTGGCGGGGCGTATCGTCAAGTTGCAATGCAAACTTATGCTTGGCGTTGCAACAGGGGTGCTGCTTGGATGAGATCTTGTGCGCCCGACTCTGCGAATTTCGTAACTGAAATTGAAGACTATCCACACAGCCTTTACTGTAAATCGGCGCATTTTATGCGTTATCAGTTGTTAACGTCCGTTGCGTTTAATATGTGCGGTGCAACTTTCAGCATTTTTGATTTCCACGGAAACGGCGTAGTTAACGGCGACAAATACGCCAAAGTTATGCGTGAAGTTAAGCCTTATTTGTCAAAAATAAGCGATTTTGGGCTATCACCAACTATGGGTAAAGGCGTTTACGTTTTATATAATGAAGATTCGCCCGTTACTATGCATCCTAATCGTTTAGGCGTAAGCGCGCTTTCGCCTGACGACGGTTGGTGGTACGGTTATTTAGAACAATTAGGTATCGCTTGCGTTTACGGCACTCAAATTGACGTTAAAGGCAGGGTTGTTGCGCTTGGCGGTCAAGTTGCGCGTAATTATACCGAAAATCAACTTCGCGATTTATTTAAAGACAATTTTGTTTTACTTAACGCGGAATCTTTATCGGTGCTTTGCGATATGGGACTTGGTGATTTGGCTAGCGTTAAATCTTTCGAGTGGTGGGAAGAGCGTACTGGCAAATATACTATGGAAGAAATTGCCACCGACGATATGGTTATGGGCGTTGAAAAATTAAGGGCAACGGCGCAATTCTTTTGCGGTGATTATATTCACGTCGAATATGATGAAAATGCGGATAAAACCGTCTATACAAACGTTTTAGATTATCATGAAAAAGTTGTTGGAAACGGTCTTACGCGTGTCGGTAACGCCCTAATTTTCCCGTTTACGGGACATACGCCTGATTTTGAAATGCCTATCGCGCTATTGTGTTATTTGCGCGCGCACGCTATGAAAAAGGCGCTTATTGAAAATCCCGTTTCAACCGATCAGTTGTATTTTATTGCAGAAGAAAACGTTTGCCCGTACGTCTTTGAAAAAGACGGCAAAACTTATATTTTCTGCGTGAATTTTTCCGACGATTCGTTTAGGCGTATACATATTGATACCGACGGAAAATTCTTTACGCTTATGGGCTTTACGCCCTCGTCAGAAAGGGTGCATAGAATTGCAAGTTGGTGTGAAGACGGTAAATACGATATTCAAATCGAATTAGAAGCGCAAAGTTCTTGCCTTTTAGTTTGTGAAGAAACTGATTAATAAAAGGCTCTAAAACAAAAAGAAAAAAAGGCGGTAAATTTACCGCCTTTTCGTTATTTTAAAGTTTACTTTATAACTCTAACCCTAATTATATCTTGAACTTGTGAAATGTGAGCGATTGCTTGGTCTGAAACTTTACCGTCAACGTCCAAAATGGTTACGGCGTTTGCGCCCTTGCTTTGGTTTGTAAGGTTAGAAATGTTTATACCTTCGTTACCTACCGTTCCTGTTATTTGAGCGAGAATATTCGCTGTATTTTTGTGTAAAATAACTAATCTATTATCAGTAGTTCTCGGCATAGAACAGGTGGGGAAGTTAACGCTGTTTACAACGTTACCGTTTTCGATATAATCGATAAGTTGTTTTGCCGCCATAATAGCGCAATTTTCTTCGGCTTCTTCGGTAGATGCACCAAGGTGGGGGATACAAATTATATTTTTTACGCCGATAATTTCATCAGCAGGGAAGTCGCAAATATATTTAGCAACTTTTCCGCTTTCGGTAGCCTTAATAATATCGTTATTATCTACTAATTCGCCCCTTGCGCAGTTAATCAAAACTACGCCGTCTTTCATCTTGCGGATAAGACCTGCGTTAATTATGCCTTTATTTTGGTCGGGGATATAGGGAATATGAATAGTGATATAATCACACTCTTTTGCAATATCACCCAAATCTTTAACGACTTTTACGCTTGAAGAAAGGCGGAGCGCCGCGCCAACCGAAAGGAAGGGATCGTATCCGTAAACTTGCATACCGAGATCAAGCGCTGCGTTTGCAACGAGCGCGCCGATAGCGCCAAGACCGATTACACCAAGTTTTTTGCCTTTAATTTCGTGGCCAGCAAAATTTGATTTGCCTTTTTCAACAAGTTTACCTACTTCGTCGCCCTGACCTTTAAGCGTTTTAACCCACTCGGTAGCGTTCATAACGTTTCTTGAACCGATAAGGAGCGCTGCAAGCACTAATTCTTTAACCGCGTTAGCGTTTGCGCCCGGGGTGTTGAATACTACAACGCCCTTGTCAGCGTATTCGTCAACGGGAATATTGTTAGTACCTGCGCCCGCCCTTGCGATTGCAACGGTGTTTTCGTCAAGTTCATAGCCGTGCATCTTAAAACTACGGAGCATAATGCCCACGGGTTTTTCCGCGTCGGATGCGATATTATAAGTAGAATCAAAAATATCGTTTATAACGGGGCTGATAGAATTTAAGGTAAGAATATTTTTCATTTTATTTGTTCTCCAATTCAAATTTCTTCATAAAGTCGATAAGTGCCTTTACACCTTCAACGGGCATTGCGTTATAAATAGACGCGCGCATACCACCCGTTACTCTGTGTCCTTTAAGCGAAACTAAACCTGCCTTGGTTGCTTCTGCAACGAATTTAGCGTCAAGTTCTTCGCTGGGGGATACGAAAGGTACGTTCATAATAGAACGGTCTTTTTTGTTAACCTTGTTGGTGTAGAAAGACGAGTTATCGATAAAGTCGTAAAGCATAGCAGCCTTTTCTTCGTTGATTTTTTGAATAACCTTTACGCCACCCATCTTTTTAAGCCATCTGAAAACTAACATTGACATATAAATAGGGAAGCACGGCGGAGTGTTATAAAGACTGTCGTTTTTATCTTGAATAGCGTAGTTAAGCATAGTGGGGCAAATGGGCGAAGCGTTGCCGAGTAAATCTTTTCTTACGATAACGATAGTAAGACCGGCAGGTGCAATGTTCTTTTGCGCGCCCGCGTAGATAAGCCCGAATTTCTTAACGTCAACTTCTTCACTTAAAATACAAGAACTCATATCAGTTACGAGCGTTGCAGTCGTTTCGGGGAGTTCGGTATATCTCGTTCCGAAAATAGTGTTGTTATAGGTAGTGTGAACGTAATCGATACCATCGCGGAATTTAACCGACTTCATATCGGGGATATAAGTGTATTTATCTTCTTTTGAAGATGCGGCAACAGCCATATCACCGTATTTAACGCCTTCTTCATACGCCTTTTGAGCAAAGTTACCCGTAAGGATATAATCCGCTTTACCGTTTTTCAATAAGTTTAGTGGAACGGCTGCAAATTGTTGTGATGCACCGCCTTGTACGAAAAGAACTGAATAATCGTCAGGGATATTCATAAGTTCGCGGAGAAGAGCGTTCGCTTCTGCGTTAACCGCCATAAACGGTTTGCCACGGTGGCTCATCTCAACGATACTCATACCAGTACCTTGATAGTCTAAAAGTTCTTTTTGCGCTTCTTCTAAAACAGAAACGGGAAGAGTGGAAGGACCTGCTGCAAAATTGTAAACTCGCATAATAATCTCCTGTATATAAAAATGTATTTTAAACTCAATTTACTTGCGGTGTAAAAACTAAAAAAGTCATAACCGTGCGTTTTTCTAATAATTATACTATCATACGACTTTTTTTTCAAGTATTTTTACGTCAAAATATTCAATTTGTTTTATTGTCTTTTTAATACTGTTTACTTTTTTGGGAAAAAAGTGTATAATATCCCCGAACAAAACTTTCAAATACTACAAGGAGATTACTAGTTTGAAGATTAAAAACAGCGGACAACCGTCTGCAAAGTTAAAGGCGAAAGCGCCTACGTTAAAAGAAAAAAAGGCTAAAACGGCAGTTATCGTTAAGCCTATTAAAGATAATAAAAAAACGTTAAAGGTAAGGTTTTTGGGCGGTGTCGGCGAAATCGGTAAAAATATGACCGCGTTAGAATTCGGCAAAGATATAATCATAATTGATGCCGGTCTTACTTTCCCTGGCGATAATATGCCTGGCGTTGATTTGGTTATCCCAGACGTAACCTATCTTGCGCAAAACAAAGCGCGTATTCGCGGTATAGTTATAACCCACGGACACGAAGACCATATCGGTAGTTTGCCTTATATTATGAAAGAGTTAAACGCGCCCATTTTCGGCACGAAGTTAACGCTAACTCTCATTGAAAATAAGTTAAAAGAAAGCAAACTCAACGACGTAAGTTTAAATTGTATAAAGCCAGGTAGCGTTATAAAACTCGGTTGTTTTTCGGTAGAATTTATCAATGTTAACCACTCTATTGCAGGCGCTGTGGGGCTTTCAATCACAACACCCGTGGGCGTAGTTTTCCACTCTGGCGACTTTAAGATTGACTTTACACCCGTAAACGGGGAAATGATGGATTTATCCAGAATTTCAGAAATCGGTAAAAAGGGCGTACTGCTATTAATGGCAGATTCCACTAATATTGAAATCGGTGGAACTACAATGAGTGAATCGGTTGTAAAAGACACGTTAGACCACGTTTTTGCCGATAACCTTAAAAAGCGCATAATAATAGCAACGTTTGCATCAAACGTGCACAGGTTGCAACAAATTTTAGATTTAGCGGTTAAATATAAAAGAAAAGTCGCGTTTTCAGGCAGAAGTATGATAAATATTGCCGAGGCGGCGGCTAAAATAGGTGAACTTAAAATTCCCGACGGTTTAATTATTGACGTAGAGAAGACAAAGAGTTTTAAGGACGAACAAATTTTAATAGTTTCTACTGGTACGCAAGGCGAGCCTATGAGCGCGCTTACGCGTATGGCGAGCGGTGAGTTTAATAAAGTAGTAATCGGTAAAAACGATACGGTTGTAATAAGCGCGTCGGTTATTCCTGGCAATGAAAAGATGATTTACGGTGTAATCAACAACCTTTATAGGTTGGGCGCAGAAGTTATTTACGAATCGTTAGAACCTATTCACGTTTCAGGGCACGCTTGTCGTGATGAACTTAAAGTTTTGCACTCTCTCGTTAAGCCCAAATTCTTTATACCCGTACACGGTGAGTACCGACACTTAAAAAAGCACGCAATGCTTGCAGAGAGCGTCGGCACGAAAGATAGCAATATTATAATTGCTGAAATAGGCGACACCGTAGAATTAACCGACAAAACTATGAAAATGGGTGAAAAATTCCCCGCAGGTTCACGGTTTGTTGACGGCGTAGGTATTGACGGGGCGGACAGTTTTGTTCTTCGCGACAGAATTCACCTTTCAGAAGACGGACTTTTAGTGGTGGTCGTTGGTATTGAAGAATTGAGCGCAAGGCTAACTTCTATTGAAATTATCGGCAAAGGTTTGGTAATGACTGACGCAATGATTAACGAAGCAAAGGCAAGCGTAACTAATACGCTTACGCACATGGATTTGCGCGCCGTACGCAACGAAACCGAACTTAACGGCATAATCCGCCGAAGCATAAAGAACTACGTCTTTAAGGTAACCAAAAAGAATCCTATGATTCTTCCGGTCGTAATGGTGGTTTAATTGATAAACGAAATTATACGGCTACGCGAAAAGGCAAAGCAGGCGGGCGAACCTGTTTTAAGGGATAAATCTTTTGAACTTTTACTTGATACCGTAAAAAAAGAAAAACCAAAAAAAATTTTGGAAATCGGCGTTAATTTGGGACTATCGGGCATTGCAATGCTGATATCAGAGCCAAACGCAAGTTTAAGCGGTATAGAGATTGACGAAGAAAAGATTAAATTAGCGAAAGATAATTATAAAAAGTTTGGCGTTTTTGACCGCGCAAAAATATTTCAAGGCGACGCGTCGGAAATAATACCCGTTCTAACGGGGGAATACGACTTTATATTTTTGGACGGACCAAAAGGGCATTATTACGAATACTTGCCAAACTTATTGTCGGTTTTATCGGTTGGCGGAACGCTGTTTGCTGACAACGTGTTATTCCGCGGATACGTTTTAGGTAGTGTAAAAACACCACATAGATTTAATACGACCAAACACAGCATGGAAAATTTTTTAAACGCAATTTCTACCGACCCTAATTTAAGCACTAAACTATACGAAATGGAAGACGGAGTAAGTATAACTAAAAAAATCAAATGAAAAAAATAGAACTTTTATCGCCTGCTGGCGATATGTCAAAACTTAAAACTGCGCTATATTTTGGCGCTGACGCCGTTTATATCGGCGGAAAAAATTTCAGTTTGCGCGCGTCCGCAGGCAATTTTACTGATGAAGAAATTATTGAAGCGGTGTCTTTTACTCACGCGCTTGGCAAAAAGATTTACGTTACGGTAAATATTTTTGGGCGTAACGACGATATAGAAAGCGCAAGCAAGTATTTTAAATTTTTAGAAAGCGCTAAGATAGACGGGGCTATAATTTCTGACCCTGGGCTAATTTATCTTGCGCGCGAAGTTGCGCCGTCTTTACCTGTGAACATATCCACGCAGGCAAACACTTTAAACTATAAAACCGTTGAATTTTGGCAAAAACAAGGCGCAAAAAGGGTGATACTTGCGCGCGAACTTTCGCTTGCGGAAATTAAAGAAATACACGAAAAAGTGCC
>JAFVTK010000039.1 GCA_017503265.1 Clostridia bacterium
AAATATAAGCGTTTTTCCGCTCGTCTTTAAAGTATATTCGTCCGCTGCAACGTCAACCGATACGCTGTCGTACTTCGCTTCGGTCATTTGTGACGCAATAAAACGCTCGTATATAAGTTTATAAAGCCTATATTGATTTTTATCCAAAATATCCATTACGCTTTCGGGCGTACGGCGAACGTCTATCGGGCGAATTGCTTCGTGCGCGTCTTGCGCGTCTTTTTTAGAACGGTAAACGTTGGGTTTAGCAGGTAAATATTCTTCCCCGTAATTTTCACGGATATAATCAAGCGCTTCACGTTGTGCTTCGTTTGAAATTCTTACCGAGTCCGTTCTCATATAGGTTATGAGCGCAAGATGTCCGCGCGGAGTTTCCACACCTTCGTAAAGGCGTTGCGCCACTTGCATTACTTGGGGTGCGGTTAGATTTAATCTAATCGAGCCGTCCTGTTGCAAAGTACTGGTAATGTACGGCGCAGGTGCGTGCGACTTCATAACCGCGCGCTTAACGTTTTTAACCGTAAACGCCGCATTTTTAAGCGCCGCTTCAACGGCAGCCGCTTCGTCCGAAGACGAAGGCTTATACTTTTTGCCGTTCTTTTCAACTAATAAAACCTTAAAATCGCTTTTATTAAGCGGTTTAACGTCCGCTTTTAAGTTCCAGTATTCTTGGGGCTTAAACGCTGCAATTTCGCGTTCGCGGTCAACTACCATTTTAAGTGCAACCGATTGAACTCTACCCGCCGAAAGGTTATCGTTTAACCTTGAACTTGCCGCAGGTGAAATGCTGTAACCCACTATTCTATCAAGTACGCGCCTTGCCTGTTGCGCGTCAACTAAATTCTTATCAATCTTTCTCGGATTTTCAAGTGCCTTTTTAACCGCTTTTTCCGAAATTTCGTTAAACTCAATTCTATTCGCCTCGTTTTGGTCAAGACCTAAAACTTCGGCAAGGTGCCAAGATATTGCTTCCCCTTCTCTATCCGGGTCGGTCGCAAGAAAAACTTTATCGGCTTTTTTCGCCGCGGTTTCCAAACGCTTAATATCCTGCTTCTTTTCGGGCGCAACGACGTAATGTGGCTCGAAATTATTATTAATACTTACACCCATATAATTTACGGGCAAATCTCTAACGTGCCCTTTGGACGCGTCTACTTTATAATCGCCTTTTAAAAACTTTTCAATGGTCTTTGCCTTATGTGGTGATTCGACTATAATTAATTGCATTTATTCCTCCAAATCGTTTCGGGTAAGTCCGTATACGTTTCCGCTTTTAGTTATTAAACCTTTTATTTCAAGTATAGACAAAAACGGGGTTATTTCAAACACGCGCTTATTTAACGCCGTGCATATCTTTTCTATATGAAGTTCGCCGTCAGATAATACGCTTATAACTTCGCGTTCCGCGGGCGAAATTTCAATCTTTACTTTCTTTACGCTTTTACCGTAAAATTCAATAATATCTTTGGGCGTATCAGTAAGCATTGCTCCACGCTTTATAAGGTCGTTACACCCTGCGCCCGACGGCACGCCCACGCTAAACGGCACGGCAAATAAATCTTTACCGTATTCTTCCGCGTACTCCGCAGTATATAAAGTTCCGCTTTTAATAGCACCGCTCATTATAACTACGCCCTTTGACAACCCAGCAATAATTCTATTGCGCACGGGAAAATGAAAGGGTTTAGGGATAGTATCGGGTGGGTATTCGCTTAAAACCAAACCGTTACGCGAAATTTTTTCAACAATTTCGGTGTGTCGTTTTGGATAAACGTGATTAAATCCACCAGCGACGACTGATATTGCTTTTTCACCGCAATCTAATGCGGTAGACAAAACTTTTGCGTCCACGCCTTCTGCAATACCTGTAACGGGAATAAAACCAGCAGCACAAAGTTCTTTAACGTATCTTTCCGTAACCGATAGCGTGGCGGGTAAACTTTTCCTACTGCCAACGATACCGAAAAGTTCGCCGTTTAATAAATCTATATCGCCTTTATAATATATAACTAACGGCGGACAGTCAACGTTAACTAGCGCTTGGGGATAATCTTTCGACAAATAAGTAGTCGCGCAAACGCCCTTTTTTGTTAAACCTTCTAAAACGTAGTCGACGTAAAATTCTTTTGCCGAAGAAAACAAAGTGTTGTATTCGTTTTCCCCTACCGCCGAAACGAGATAATTTTTTGCTAAAACTATAAACTCTGATATATCCGCGCTTTCTTCAATAAAATCTACGAGCGCGCGTTTATGTTTATACTCTAATCCTAAAAAACTATCCAGCCAAATTAGGTAAGTTTCATTTTTTGTGTAATCTTTCATCAATTCACCGTTTAACAATGCCTATAACTAACCGCTTCTAAAATATGTTCGGGTTTAATTTGGTCGTAAAGATCCATATCGGCAATGGTACGCGCTACCTTAATAATTCTACTGCGCGCGCGTGGTGATAAATGCAACGTTTCGTATGCGTTCTTTAAGATATCTTCGCACTCTTTTGATAATTTGCAATACTTTTTGAGTTGACGCTCGCCCATATCGCTGTTAGTCAATATCCCGTCGTCTTTGAAACGGTTCTTTTGGATAAGTCGCGTTCTATTAACCCTTTGCCTTACAACCGCAGAAGTTTCAGACACTTCGTCGTCGGTAAGTTCGGCGTATTTAACGCTGTCAACTTCTACTTGAATATCTATTCTATCGAGAAGCGGACCTGAAATTTTTGATTTATATTTTACGATTTGCGCTGGCGTACAAGTACACTCTTTATCCGAACTGCCGTAATTGCCACACGGACAAGGGTTCATACTTCCGCAAAGCATAAAGTTTGCAGGATAAAGCGCGTTACCAGTCGCTCTTGAAACGGTAATCTCACCGTCTTCTAGCGGTTGGCGTAACGACTCCAACGCTGAACGGCTGTATTCGGGCATCTCGTCTAAAAATAGCACGCCGTTATGCGCAAGGCTTATTTCACCAGGGCGCAAATGCACTCCGCCACCGGTGAGCGCAATATTAGTTGCCGTATGGTGGGGACTTCTAAACGGACGAGTAAACACTATTCCGTCCGCATCTTTAAGCATACCTGCTACCGAGTGAATTTTAGTAGTTTCAAGCGCTTCTGAAAAAGTCATATCGGGCATAATTGTAGGTATGCATTTAGCAAGCATTGTTTTGCCCGTACCAGGCGCGCCGACGAATAATAAATTATGTCCGCCAGAAACCGCTACTTCCAAAGCGCGCTTTGCAACCTTTTGACCTTTTACGAAAGATAAATCGCTGTCGTAAACCGCTTTTTCTTTTTCAGCGACAAATTCGTGCTGAACGAGTGGTTCAATAGGTTTAAGGGCGGAAAAATGGTCGATAACTTCACTTAAACTTTGCGCTGCGTAAACTTCCGTTCCGTGAACGTAAGACGCTTCGGTCGCATTATCTTTGGGAATAACGAACTTTTTATACCCAGCGTCAAGCGCGGAAATAAGAATAGGTAAAACGCCGTTTATTCTTCTTAAACCCCCGTCGAGCGACAATTCGCCCAAAAACACAACGCCGTCAGTTTCCGCCACGAGTTGACCGCTTGCTTTAAGCACGCCAACTGCTAGCGGTAAATCTAGCGCCGAGCCTTCTTTTTTTACGTCGGCAGGCGCAAGGTTGGCGGTAATTCTACGGGTAGGCATAGACCTACCGCTGTTTTTAATAGCAGAACGAACGCGTTCTTTTGCTTCTTTTACAGCCGTGTCTGCAAGTCCGACTACGTCAAACGCAGGCAACCCGTTATTAACGTCAACTTCCACGCTTATCGGCACACCGTTAAGTCCAGTAAGCGTAAACCCTAAAACTTTGGCAATCATATTTTCCTTTTTATTACTAATTTGTTTGCTAAAACATAGCCCCTATATATAATGTATAGAAATGCTATTAATTTATTATATATTATTTTAATAAAAAAGTAAACGGATTATTATTAAAAAAAAGAACTTACCTTAAATTAGGTAAGTCCTTCGTTTGTTACTATCTTTTAATTTCTTTAACTCTTGCAGCTTTACCGGTACGAGCGCGTAAATAATAAAGTTTCGCACGGCGAACTTTACCGCGTCTTACGACTTGGATGTCGGCAACCTTCGGCGAGTGGATGGGGAAGGTCTTTTCTACGCCTACACCGAAAGAAAGACGTCTTACGGTAAAGGTTTCAGAAATTCCACCGTGTTTTCTTGCGATAACGGTGCCTTCGAAAGCCTGTAATCTTTCCCTGTCGCCTTCGATAACTTTGACCATAACCTTAACGGTATCGCCAACGTTAAATTCCGGAATGCTGGTTTTGATGTTTTCCTGATTGATAGCGTCAATAATGCTGTTCATTTGCTTTTACCTCCGATTTATTAAACGTTCATTGTCATATCTAATGCAAGAGGAACGCCCAAAGCGTTTATTATAATAACATATTTTTTAATATAAAGCAAGCGTTTTTACATAGAAAATGCGTCTAAAATATGATTTATTTGTCCGTTCTCTATTTCAATAACGTCAAAGCGGCAAGGGCAGTCGGTTTTTCTTTCCCGTTGCAAAAATTCCGACGCAACTTTATAATATTTTTCACGCTTTTTTATAGTAACTGCTTCCGACGGCAAACCGTACTCTTCACCCGATCTAGTTTTTACTTCGATAAAAACCACGTTTTCACCGTCGAGCGCGATAATATCAATTTCACCGCAATAAGTTTTGTAGTTGGTTTTTAAAATTTTAAAACCTTTCTTTTTTAAGAATTCAGCCGCCTTTATTTCGCCGGCTCTACCCAGAAATTTTTTATAAAAGTTTTTCTGTGCAATTTGCAAGGTCCTATCTCCTTGATTTTTTCAATATGAATTTTCGTTCCGTACCCCTTATGTTTTTCAAAACCGTATTCGGGGTATTCTTTGGCGTATTCTTTCATTAAGTTATCCCTATAAACTTTCGCCAAAATTGACGCACAACCTATGGTATAACTTTTAGAATCGCCCTTAATTATATATTCAGCGTTAATCGGTAGCGAAGTGTCAACGCCGTCAACTAGCGTTATATCAGGTTTAACCTTTAACCCTTCAACCGCTTTAACCATACACTTTTTAACTGCCGAAAGTATATTAATTTCATCAATTTCTTCGGGATAAATTTCAGCAATATTATAACAAACCGCCTTTTCTTTAATAATTTCAGCAAGCAGTTCGCGCTTTTTTTCGGTTAGTTTTTTGCTGTCGTCAATACCGTCTATAAAATCGCCGTCGGGCATAATCACCGCACAACAAACCACAGGGCCTGCAAGCGGTCCTCTACCCACTTCGTCAACGCCGGCAACAAACTTTTTTCCAGCGTCAATATGTTTTCTTTCGTAAGCAAATTTATCCATATCAGTCGAGAATAATTTTTCCTATTCTACCCTTTCTAAAATCGTCGATTATCGCGGTTGCGCACCTTTCGTAATCAAACTCTCCGCCACGGCGCAAAAAACCACGGCGCACGCATACCGCGTTAAACAATTCAATCGGTTCAACGTCTAAATTTTCTATCCCGTACTTTTCTTTAAGAAGTTCAGGGTATTTTTCTTTAAGTTCTATAAGCAGTTCAAACGCCAAATCGTTAAAGTCAATGTTCGCGTCGTTCATACTGCCGATATACGCAAGATGTTTTGCAAGCGTTTGATTTTCAAACGCAGGTGGCATAGTACCGGGCGTGTCTAAAAGTTCAAGTTCGCGAAGTCTTACCCATTGTTTGCATTTGGTAACCCCTGCTTTATCGCCCGTAGTCGCCTTTTTACCCCCGCAAAGCGCGTTAATAATGGTTGACTTGCCCGTATTCGGGATACCTGCAACCATAATTCTTATCGGCTTAAAAACACCCTTTAATTTATTTTTGTCAAGTTTTTCTTTAAGTAGCGCAAAAATACGAGTATACAATAAATCAACCGCGCGTTTGTCCATTGCGCTTAAAGCAATCGTCTCTTTGCCTTCTTTTTGGAATTCCATAACCGTGCGTTTAACGTCCGCAGTCTCAACCAAATCAGTTTTATTCAAAACGTAAAGCACTTTTTTATTGACGAAAAGTTTGTTTAATTTGTTGTTAAGCGACGCGCGTGGAGCGCGTGCGTCAAGCACAATCATAACCCCGTCAACGGCTTTAAGGTTTTCTTCCATCATGCGCATTGCCGCGGTCATGTGCCCGGGAAACCATTGTAAATGTTGCATAATTTACTCCTTATTTAGAAGATCAGGGCGGTTTCTTCTCGTAATTTCTTCGGACATTTTCGCGCGCCACTCGTCAACCTTGCCGTGATTGCCGCTCGTTAAAACTTCGGGAACTTTAAGCCCCATAAATTCTTGCGGACGGGTATAGTGCGGATATTCAAGCGTACCGCTTGCAAAACTTTCTTGATTGAGAGATTCGCCGTTAATAACACCGTCAACGTAGCGCGCAACCGCGTCAATAACCGCCATTGCAGGGATTTCACCACCCGTTAAAACGAAGTCGCCGATAGACAATTCTTCGTCAATAAATAGGTCGATTACCCTTTGGTCAACGCCTTCGTAATGTCCGCAAAGGAACAAAAGGTGTTCTTCTTTACTGTATTCTAAAACGACTTTTTGGTTTAGTACCCTACCTTTCGGTGAAAGATATATTCTTTTTGCGTTATGTTCGGGGTCAACTGCTTGTATCGCGCTAGCAATAGGTTGTGGCATCATAACCATACCTGCGCCACCGCCAAAAGGTGCGTCGTCACACTTTTTGTGTTTATCAAGCGTATAGTCGCGTATATCAATTACGTTAATTTCAAGTTTTCCGCTATCCACAGCCCTGCCGATAATGCTTGTTTTTAAGGGAGTAAACATTTCAGGAAATAAAGTCAAAACGTCAATCTTCATAACAAGACACCTCCGCAAGCCTTTTTTTGTTTACGGTAATTTTCTTGTTTACAACGTCCACTTTTTTAACCGTGTCGTTTAAGAACGGAAAGCGCATTACGCGCCCGTCTACGCACTTAACGGTAAAAATATCCGTGCGCGCGGAAAAAACGTCGGTTATCTCGCCGACCTTTTCGCCGTCGTCGGTATAAAGTTCACAACCGATAATATCCACGATAAAATACCTGCCTTCTTCAAGTGGCAAGGCATTTTCACGCGTAACGCATAAAAACTTACCGCGGTAAGTTTCTGCAACGTTCCTATCAGGAATTTCAGAGAGCGACAAAAAGACCGTATTACCGCCTATAACGGACGATAAAACACGGTGAATTTTGCCGTCAATAAGAACTTCTTTTAAGTTTTTAAATCGGTTAATATCGTCGGTAAGCGGTTGAATTTTAACTTCGCCTTTAATGCCTTGTGGCTTAACGATAAGACCTATTTTAAGAGTATCTTGCATAATCTACAACGTGAGAAAAACGGGGAATTAATTTTCCCCGCGTTCCTTAATTTCAATATTGTATTTTTTGTTTTCTTTTTGCGAACCTGCGCGCACTAGTGTACGGAGCGCCTTTGCAATTTTGCCTTGGCGACCGATAACCTTACCCATATCGCTGTCCGAAAGAATAACCGTTACCGAAACGTTTTTGCCTTCTTCAACGATATCGTATTCGACTTCTTCGGGCTTTTCCGCAAAACGGTTAACAACGTATTTAATGAGTTCTATCATATCCGCTCCTTAAATCCGAAATTATTTGCTGGATTTACGAACTTTCGTTTTTGCGGGTGATAACTTGGTGGGCTTGGGTAAAATACCTTGGTTAACGAGTATGTTCTTAACCGTGTCGGTGGGTTGAACGCCTTTTGCAATCCAGTTTTTAGCCTTTTCTGCGTCAACTACGATTTCAGCGGGTTGCGCGGTGGGGTTGTAGTGTCCTACTTTGTCGATATACGCTCCATCGCGTGCGTTTCTCGAATCGGTTACTACGATACGGTAGAAGGGGGATTTCTTATCGCCCATTCTGGTCAATCTCATTTTTACTGCCATTGTTCTTTTCTCCTTAAATGGTTATATAAATTTTTATTTTTTTATTGTTAATATTTTTAAGATATAGATGCAAGTTAGACGTGGAAAACGAGCATTTTTCGTCGGGCGCGTACGTCTGTACGAAACCAAGAAAAAGCGCAAGTTTTACGCGTATCACGCAGCATATATATCTTAAAAACGGAACATCTTATTGTTTTTCATTTGCTTCATCATCAATTTCGTTTGTTCAAACTGTTTAAGCAAACGGTTTATATCTTGAACGGTCGTCCCGCTTCCTTTGGCAATCCTATTTTTTCTTGACGAGTTGATGACTGACGGGTTTTCACGCTCGTACATAGTCATTGATTGAATAATCGCTTTGTTAATTAAAATCTTTTTTTCGTCAATATCTTCTTCGCGGATTTTAAATTTACCCATACCAGGTAGCATTGCAAGAACGTCTTTAATACCGCCCATTTTTTTCATCGTTTCAAACTGTGAAAGATAGTCGTCGAGAGTAAAGGAATTTTCCCTAAACTTTTTCTCCATCTTTTTGGCTTGTTCTTCGGTAACGGCTTCTTGCGCCTTTTCAATTAGTGATAAAACGTCGCCCATACCGAGTATACGGTTTGCCATACGGTCTGGATAGAACGGCTCTAAATCGCCCAACTTTTCACCAACCGAGCAAAACTTAATCGGCTTACCAGTAACCGCTTTCATTGAAAGGGTTGCGCCACCGCGCGTATCGCCGTCGAGTTTAGTTAATACTAATCCAGTAACTTCTAAACGCTTGTTAAAGGTGTCGGCAACTTCAACCGCAACTTGACCAGTCATTGAGTCAACAACCAAAAGAATTTCAGACGGGTTAACTTCCGCCTTAATCTTTTCAAGTTCTTTCATCAACTCTTCGTCGATTTGCAAGCGACCTGCCGTATCGACGATAACCGTATCAAATCCGTAAGATTTAGCGTAAGCAACGCCTTCTTTGGCTATTTTTACGGGGTTACCTTGTCCCTTTTCAAAGACCGTACAGCCCGCCTTTTCACCAACCACTTTAAGTTGGTTTATAGCCGCAGGACGATATACGTCACACGCAACGAGTAGCGGTTTTCTACCCTGCTTTTTAAGCATCATACCAAGTTTGCCGACAAGCGTAGTTTTACCTGCGCCCTGCAAACCTGCCATCATAATAACCGTGGGCGGATTTGAAGCAAATTGTAGTTTGCTATTAGTTGCGCCCATAAGCGCAATAAGTTCTTCGTTAACGATTTTTATAACTTGTTGCGTAGGGTTAAGATTTTTGATAATTTCTTGACCGACGGCGCGCTCTGAAACCTTGGCAACGAACTCTTTAACGACTGAAATATTAACGTCCGCTTCTAAAAGCGCAATACGAACTTCACGCATAGCCGTTTTAATTTCAAGTTCGGTAAGTCTGCCGTGTTTTGTCAGTTTGCTGAATATGTGATTAAGTTTTTCGGAAAGACCGGAAAATAATGCCATTATTCACCTATAATTTTTAATATCGCCTCGGAAGATTTTTTATCCGTTGATGTAAGAGTTAAAGCAACTGCTTTTAACTTGTCGTTCTTTTCTTTTAAATGTAAAAGATTTTCATACTCGTCCAACTTTTCTTTAACCACTTTAACTGCGGCGTAAACGCTTTGGCGAGTATTCCCGCTAGGCTCTGCAATTTCCGATAGCGACAAATCGTAATAGTAATGCGAAGAAAACAGTTCGCGTTGCCGCTCGGTCAAAAGCCCTTGATAAAGTTCAAAAAGTTCGATATACCTTAAATCTTTTTCCATACCTAAAAAACCAAAGGTGTAAAACAATTTTGCTTTACACCTTGATATTATATAGATATTACGTCCTTTTGTCAAGCGTTTTGCAATAAAAAAAGCGGCTTTTTTCAGCCGCCTTAATTATTTAATTTGTTTTACGCTTTTTTGAAAACGTAAGTCGCTTCATACGGCGTATCGGGATTTGCAACCATCGTTATCTCATTTCCATTTAAGGTAAGATTTTGAGTATCAGTTTGAGTTTCTCCACCAGAAACGTAAGTACTAGTCAACGTAATCGTATTACCGCTTTTACTCCAAGTCATAGTAACACCAGGTTGTGTTTCACCGTTATTTTTGCTAATAGCAGTTCCGTCTTTCTTTAATTCAAGCGTCATAGCATCTGCAGTAAGAGTCATATCATTTGGTCCAAACATACCACCGCCGGGAATGGTATCGCCAACTTCATAAGTAGTTGTGTCAACGGTAAGAGAATAGAATTTGTAAGTGCCCTCTACACCTGCTTCTTCTTTACAAGCGACCATGCTTACGCAGCATACGCAAAGTAACGCTGCAAGTAAAATTGTTAAAAGTTTCTTCATAATACTTCTCCTTTTTAGTCTTTATAAGACTATTTATTATAGCATAATTATACTACTACAAAAAAGTCTTGTCAAGACTTTTTATGTAAATACTATTCCTATTAAGACTATAATTTTTATATGAAATGTTTATTTAAAGAAAGAATTAAAGAGTTGCGCATAGAAAACAAATTAAACCAAAGTCAATTTGCACAAATGTGCAAGGTAAAGCAGTCTTGCGTTAGCAAATGGGAACGTGGCGAAACTCTGCCCGACGCTGAAACCATAATGTTAATAAGCGAAGTTTTTGGGGAAAGTTCGGATTATCTTTTGGGGATTAAAGACTATTAAATTTAAAAAGTAAAAGGGCGGTAAAACACCGCCCCTTTTTTGTTAGTAGTAATTATTAAAATATTGCTTCTACGAAATCTTTTGCATCAAAATCTTCAATATCGTCAATCTTTTCGCCCGTACCGACGTACACTACGGGTACTTCAAGTTCATAAGATAGTGAAATTATAAAACCGCCCTTTGCCGTGCCGTCAAGTTTAGTTAGTATTATACCGTCAATGCCGACTGCTTCGTTAAATACTTCAACTTGATTGTAAGCGTTTTGACCCGTGGTTGCATCAAGCGCAATAAGTTTATAGTAGTTGGCTTCGGGAAACTCACGCTTAACGACCCTGTCCATCTTTTTAAGTTCTTCCATAAGGTTCGTTTTGACGTGAAGTCTACCTGCCGTATCTATAATTAAAACGTCTGTTTTTTTTGCTTTTGCAGACTCAATCGCGTCAAACACTACGGCGGACGCGTCAGCGCCTTCCGAGTGCTTAATTATTCTAACTTTTGCGCGTTCCGCCCAAACGGTCAGTTGGTCGGATGCAGCCGCGCGGAAAGTATCCGCCGCCGCGATAGTAACGCTCTTTTTTTCTTTAACGAACTTATTTGCAAGTTTGCCGATAGTGGTCGTTTTACCCACTCCGTTTACCCCGACGACCATAATTACCGCAGGAGATTTAACCTGCAACGCGTCAGCGTAATTAAGAGTATCGTATAATTCGTTTTTGAGTAGATCTATAACGTAATCTTTATCTTTACATTTTTCTTTAATAGCGGTGTCGCGAATTTCGTCAACGATTTCCATCGTGGTTTTTACTGAAACGTCGGCGGATATAAGAATATCTTCCAACTCTTCATAAAAATCTTCACCGAGTTTGTTTTTAGCAAATAATTCGGTAAGTTTTTTTGCTATACCGTCGCGGGTTTTTGTAAGCACCGCTTTAAGTTTACTGAATAATCCCATTGATTAGTTCCTTTACTTTATTCAAAAATTTAAGCCAAAGTAGCGTCGCCCGTAATATCCGCAACGTCTGAAAGTTTAACCGAAACCATTTTTGAAACGCCTTTTTCTTGCATAGTTACACCGAAAAGTGCGTCCGCCATTTCCATAGTCGGCTTTCTGTGCGTAATAACGATAAATTGCGTTTCTTCGCTAAACTTTTGCAAATACCTTGCAAACCTGTCAACGTTTGCTTCGTCAAGCGCCGCTTCTATTTCGTCAAGTACGCAGAACGGCATAGGACGGAGTTTTAATATCGAGAACAGTATTGCAATCGCGGTGAGCGCCTTTTCACCACCGGAAAGAAGTGAAAGTTTTTGAAGTTTCTTTCCAGGGGGTTCGGCAACGATTTCAATACCTGCTTCCAACCTATCGTCAACGTCGGTATAATCAATTTGAAGCATTGCCCTACCACCGCCGAATAATTCTTTGAATATCCTTTGGAAATTCTCGTTAATCTTGGTAAAGCCTTCGTCAAACTGGGTAAGCATTTCGCCCTTGATTTTATCGATTGCTTCTTTTAAGTCGCTTTCGGCTTTTTCAAGGTCTTCTTTTTGCGTCGTCATCTCTTCATAACGCTCTTTAAGCGCCTTACAGTCGTCGATAGCCGTGGCGTTGATTGCGCCAAGCGACGAACGCTTTTTCCTTAAACGGTTAATTTCCGCTTCGCCTTGCGCCGCGTCGTAATTTTCCGCGCGCTGTTTAACCGCAGTTTCATAAGTCTCTTGATAATCTTCCCAAATGCTTTGTTGCAAATATTCAAGGTCGCTGTCAATTTTAGCAAGCGCGATTTCTTCGGCGTGTTTCTTTTCAGAAAGGTCGGTTATCGCCGCAGTTAAACTTTGCTTTTGTTCTTCGTTCTTGCTCAAACGCTCACGAAGTTCGCCTTTGTAATTTTCAATATTTTCTATCTTGTCGCGTATACCGTTAATATAGTCTTGCTCGGCTTGGGTAAGCGCAACTTTTTCTTGGTCGCGGCGTAGTTCTTCAATAATACCTTCCGCGCCTTCGTTGCTCTTTTTTAAATCTGCGTTGCTCTTTTCCGCATCAGTTATTACCGCCGTAAGCCTTGCGTTTTCAGCATCTAATCTTTCAATATTTGCTTTAAGTTCGGTTATTTTAACTTGCAACTCGGTACTCTCGGTTGCAATTTGGTCGCGCTCTTTACGGAGTGCGTCGTATTCGGCTTGATGTTTATCGGCAGTTTCGGCAGCGCTCATTTTATCTTCTTCAAGTTTTTTACCACCGCTTTGAACCGCTTCGTAATCAGCGTCGAGTTTATTAATCCTAATCTTAATCTCGTCAATAAGGTCGGTAATGCTTTCTAATTCACGCCCAACTTCACTCAAAGATTTTTCAGCAACCGATTGCTTTTCACGCTCTACTAAAATTTGTTGGCGCTTTTCGTTATAAAGGTCGTTGAGCATAGAAAGTTCATCAAGCGCTTTATCACGTTTAATTTCAAGTTGGGCTTTATCCGCCTTAATTTTGTTCATTTCTTCGCGCTTTTTATTTAGTTCTAACGCGTTGTCTTCAATCTTTCTATCGCTAGATAAAAGTCCGACCGTATCAGTCCTTCTAGAACCACCAGTCATTGCACCTTGGGTAGTGAATACGTCGCCGTCAAGCGTAACCATCTTAAACGCAAAACGGTACTTATCTGCTATACGCGTAGCGTTTTCCAAAGTATCGACGATTAAAGTATTGCCGAGTAAGTTGGAAATAACGTTCTCGTATTGAGCGTCGTATTTAACCAACTTATTAGCAACGCCAAGCGCGCCACGTTCGTTAAGCGCAGACGTTACTTGGGCGCTCTGTTCACGCGGTTTAACCGACGTTATCGGAAGGAAAGTAATTCTACCGAGTTTGTTGACTTTTAAATACTCAATCAAATATCTTGCGTCGTCGGGATTAGCGGTAACGATATTCTGCGCGGCAGCCGCAAGTGCCGTTTCCAGCGCAATATCAAACTTTTTATCGCTCTTAATAAGTTCGGCAACAACGCCTTTAATACGCCTTTTCAGTTCACCGTTATCCTTTGCTTTGTTAAGCAAATTTTTAACCGCAGGCGCGTATCCGTCGTAGTTATCTTTAAGTGCTTTATAAAAGTTATCCTTGGTAACGAGCGTTGTAACCACCGAGTTGAGCGAATAAATGGCGTTATCGGCTTTGGCAACTTCTTCGTTACTGTTTCTAACTTCGTTTTCTTTATCTTCAATCCTGTTTTTAAGGTCGAATACCGAGCGGTCAAGTTCGTCTATGTTCTTGTCCGCGCGTTCTTTATCGTTAAACAACCCGTCGCGCTTAACTGAAAGTCCGTCAACCTTTTCGGTAAGTTCATTTAGTTTTGCAACCAAGTTATTCTTTTCAATATTCATTGCGCCTTTGTTCATCTTAATATCCGACAAAGACTCTATGGATTCAATAATCTTTTTACGGTTTGCGTCGGCAAGTTCTTCGCCAAGCGTAATCTTTTCAGATACGGTTAAAAGGCGTTTACTTAACCTTTCTGCTTTTTCTTGCAACGATTTAAGTTGATTTTTTTCTTCGTTTATGGTTGCGCCGTTCTTTTCAAAAGACCCCTTGCAATCTTCAATCATCAAAATATTATCTTTAATTTCGTTTTCAGCGCGTTCAATTTGACTTTTAAGGTAAGAAATCTTTTGTTCGTAAAGTTGTTTTGCACCCGAAGATTTTTCCATACCGACGCGCTTTTCCAAAAGTTCGTCGTTAAGATTTTTAAGTCTTATATCCGCTTCGTTTATATCCGAAAAAATCTTGTCGTAATCTTCTTGCGCTTTGGTTAGTTCACCGCTGCGTAGCGCAGTTGCTTCGTCTAAACCTTTAATGCGCGTATAAATTTTGCCCTTTGCGCTTTCAACACCGTCAACCTTTGCAATATAAGTATTGAGTTCGTGGAACTTTAACTGCGCGGAAAGTTCGTTAAATTCTTTTGCTTTTTCAGCCTGTCTTTCCAAGGGCGCAAGTTGGTTTTCAATTTCAGTTAAAATATCTATATAACGCACCAAGTTTTCATGTGTGCGCTCTAATTTTCTTTCAGATTCGTTTTTACGCGTCTTAAATTTTGCAATACCCGTCGCTTCTTCAAAAATCATACGGCGATCTTCGGGTTTTGCCGACATAATTTCTTCGACTTTACCTTGACCGATAATGGTATAACCTTCTTTACCGATACCGCACTCGTGCAAAAGGTCGACGATATCGCGCAATCTTGCGGGTTGCTTATTGATATAATACTCACTTTCGCCACTACGGAAAAGTTTACGCGTTATAATAAGTTCGTTATAATCAATGCTGAACATCTTGGTAGAGTT
>JAFVTK010000040.1 GCA_017503265.1 Clostridia bacterium
CCTTTGTGGGGGTGAAGTTAAGTGCCGTGCTTAAACCGTCGATATTATAATTTGATAAATATCTAGTATTGATTAAGCCTGCGTAGTTTCCGTTCGCGTCGCCGCGTGTTCTAGTGTTGGTATCCTTTTCAACGTTATTAATATCTTCTTTAACGTAGAAGTGGTTTGCAACAATTCCGTTATATCCTTTTACGTTTGTGGGATAGTTAAGAATTGAACCAAAATCATTTGGTGCGCAAACTAGGGGATAAGTTTCGGTGTCAGTAGTCTCTGTATAATCATTGTCGCGTCCACGATAAAGTGATACAGTAGCACTTGCTGAACTTGAAAACATTGAGTACAAATCGTAAAGTCTTTCTTCTGCTTTGGTGGGGTTGTCTTTTTTGATTAAAGTGCCCGTTGCGATAGAGAGGGAAGAAATTGAAACTGAACCAGATGCATACTCATAAGGTTGCGTCGTGCTTGCAACGTCAGAAGGTCCGATTACAAGTTGTATTTTAAATGTTCTTTCGGGATATGGATTATTGTTTTCATCCATTTTATCAGCAGCAAAGTTGTTTTTAATTACTAAATCAACTTTTTGCCAGTCGTCATTTACGGCAACGCTTGCAACAGCCGCATTAACGTTATAATCAGTTGAGTTTTCAGGATTAACGTCAATAACGTTAACGGCAACGTCGGTAGAGCCAAGTTTGCTTAATTGATTTTTAACAAAGAAAGAAACGTAGGCATATTCTTCGCAACCAACCTTAAACTTGTCGCTTGACCAGTTAAACGTGTAACTTTGATTTTTTAACGTAATTTTTCTAGCAGTCGCTCCGTCATAGGGGAGATCAGTTGCTACGTCAGTAATTGCTGGCGTGGCATTATTTAATTTATCACCGCTTTCACCTGTGTTGGACGCTGTGAAACCGTGTTGCTCAATAGGGGATACAGCATTGAAATAAGTTGCCGTATCAGCATTGCTATCTAAATAATTTTCAAACGTCATATCGTAATAAGCGTAACCAGACATTTTGTAACCGTTGGTTGCGTCGCCTACAACTGTAAGATATTCAGCATCAACAGTTGTTTTTTGTTTTGCGTTATATACGAAATTGTTTTCACTGTCAGCAGAAATACCATTAGTTGCATTTTCAAATGCTTCTTGATCAAGATGAGTAAATTCTACGTCGTCAAAATAAACGGTACCTTCGGTTGAACCACTTAAACCATAACCTAACCCCAAAGCAAGTTTAATAGTGCAATCAAAATGTTCGTCGGCTTTAACGTATACGACGTATTGAGTCCAGTCGTCAGCAACGATATTAGTAATTGCATATTCTGATTGAGTAGTGCCGTTAAACGTGTTAATTAAACGAATATTTGCGTTATAATTAGTATTGTAAATATTTTCTTCAAAAAGATTTTGAGTTTTTACCCAAACGGAAATTTTACCGTATTCGCCTTTATTTAAGGTTATTTCAGAAGACGAAGTTATTTTTTGTGCGCTACCAGAACCAAGTTCACCGCTCTTACTGTAATTGTTAAGCATATAAACGACTTTATCCGTTGCGCCAGGGCGAGTACCAGGGTTTGCAAACAGCCAGTCGCTTTGCGCAGTAGCGGTATTTGTAACGTTCTTGAAATACTTATCTATAACGTATTCTTGAATTTCTTCTTTGGTGGGTGTGTAATCTTCGTCGCCGTCAGGATTATATTTTTCACTATCTTTTACTTCTTTCTTAATTTCGGTGTCAGATAAAGCAAAACCGCTATCAGATTTTTGAGAAGTAGCAAACGCTTTTACGTTGGCATTTTTGTAAAGTGCGTTCATTAATTCTTCCCAACCGGATTCGGAAACGTTTACGATACCATATGAAGATGATAAAGATTTAGCGTTTGTATCAACGCTTTTAGTCCAACCTGTAACCGAGGTTTTAGGGAACGAAGTAAGTTCCGCGCTTAAAGTGCCGAACGAAAAAGTCGGGTTGCTTATATCACCGTCGTCTTTTTCGGTGTAGGTATAAGAAGGGAAGTCGTCGTCCGTGCTTGAAGAATTGTTGCACGCAACTGAAAACAATGAAAAGCATAATACGCCGATCATTAATAAGATTAATACGAATTTGGATTTACTGTTTTTGAAAAAACTGTTTCTCGTCATAATTCACCTTTGCTGAAATAACTTTTAATGTCTTAATATGATAATGTTTTACACATTGAATTAATTATATAGTATTTTAACTTAAAATGCAACCTTAAAAGCAAAGTTTATCGTTATTTTTGTAAAATTTTTGGTAAAATATTTCAAATTTGCTCATAATACGGATATGTCAAGTAAGCAAAAACAAAAAAATGAATTAAGAACTGATAAAAAGTTGAACGTTTACGCGGTATTGACGGGGTTATCTGCTGGTATAATTAACGGCGTATTTGGTGGCGGTGGTGGGATGCTGGTCGTTCCAATGTTAGTGCATTTATTAAAATGCCCCGCAAAAAAAGCGCACGCAACTGCAATATTGATTATACTTCCTTTATCAATAGTGAGTGGAATATTTTACGCGGCGTTTGGGAACTTTAATTTAGAAGTAGGTATACCCGCAGGTATAGGCGTAATTTTAGGTGGAACTGTTGGTGCACTATTATTATCAAAATTATCTTCTAAATGGTTGACGATAATATTCTGTGTGGTAATGGCGGCAGCAGGCGTTAAAATGTTGTTATTCTAGGAGATATTATGAAATACGTTTGGTTTGGTATTGCTGGTGTTTTAGGCGGTGTATTAGGCGGTATGGGTATGGGCGGTGGAACTTTGCTTATACCATTACTCAATATTTTCTACAAAGTAGGTCAGCACACGGCGCAGGCAGTTAATTTATTAAGTTTTATTCCTATGGCGGTTGTTGCGCTTATTATCCATATTAAAAATAAACTAGTAAATTTTAAGAGAATTATTTGGATAATTTTACCCGGTGTAGTTAGTTGTATAGCAGGTTGCTATATTGCAAAATCATTATCGGGATACCTTCTTGCAAGGTGTTTCGGTGGCTTTTTAGTTTTGTTATCTGTTTTTCAATTTGTTAGTGAAATCAAGAGGAAAAATTAAAAATTATTTGTGCAATTTACACAATGTTAAAATTTGTAAAAATAAAAACAATTTTAGTCAAAAATATATTGCGAATTAAAATAATTGAATAAAAATTTAGTTATGCATAAAATTAAAAAAATAATTCAAAAAAATTGCACAAAAATTTAAAAAGGGTATGGACAAACACAATATCTTGTGTTATAATGATAAAAAAATAACACACGGACATGGTGAATAAATTGGAAAAAATAGCAATCATTGATTTAGGCTCGAACACTGCAAGATTACTTTTAGTAGAAGTTAAAGATAACGGACACTTTCAAATAGTTGATCAATTAAAAGAAGCCCCACGTTTAGGCGAAGGTATGGAAAGAGATGGTTTCTTGAAACCCGCGCGTATTCAAGAAACTATTAAAACTTTAAAGATGTTTAGAAAACTTTGCGACGTTAACGGTATTGAAAGAATTATTGCCGTTGCAACTGCCGCAGTTCGTCGCGCAAAAAACCAACGTAGTTTTCTTGACGAAGTTTCAGCAACTTGCGGAATTAAACTTCGCGTATTAAGTGCAGAAGAGGAAGCCGTATACGTTTATAGGGGCGTTATTAATACTATGGACGTTCCAAAGGGGATAATCCTTGAAATCGGTGGTGGTAGTACCAAAATCGTTTATTACAATAGGCGTAACCTTTTAAATTATGAAACTTTGCCTTTTGGTGCAATCACTTTGACGGAATTGTTTGCAGGCGACGGCTTATCTCCTAACGAACAGGCGGAAAAGATTGAAGAATTCTTTACTGAACAATTAAAGCGTATTGAGTGGCTTAAAGACGTTGACCCCGAAGTTCAAATGATAGGTGTTGGCGGCTCGTTTAGAAATCTTTGCCGTATGACGAAAATTATGAAAAAATATCCGCTTAAAACCATACATAACTATGTGGTTAACGATACGGATTTTACTCACGTTTACGATTTATTAAAGAGTCTTGATCTTGACAGAAAGAAAAAGATTAAAGGGCTTTCGAGCGGTAGGGCGGATATTTTGCCTAGTGCTTTGGCTGCAATTTCTGCTTTCAAAAAATATATGAATCTTGAAAAAATCGTTATAAGCGGAAGTGGCTTGCGTACGGGTATTATGTATAACTATGCTGTTCCAACAACAATGGATAAGCCTATTACCGACGTTTTATCGTATAGTTTAAATAGTTTAGTCGATTTCTTTGGTTGTGAACCAAAACACACAGAACAAGTTGTTAATCTTGCAATTCAATTGTTTAAGCAATTGCGTGTTCTTCATAAATTCCCAAGACAATATCTGAAAATTCTTAAAGTTGCTGCAACTTTATATGATGCAGGTAAACGCGTAGGGTTTTATAACTATGAAAAACATAGCGGATATATCATCTTAAATTCAAATATTTATGGTATTAGTCACAGAGATTTAGTTATGGCTTCGTTTGTTGCGTCGAATACTGCAATAGAAGACATTAATCCTTTTGACTGGGCAAGATATCGTGATTTAGTTACTGATGAAGACGTTGATGCTGTAAGAAAAATGGGTATTATTTTGCGTATAGCAAGTTGTCTTGATAGAAGTTTGTCTTCCGTTGTTAAAGGTATTAATTGTGATATTTTAGGCGACTCAGTTATTATGAAAACCGAAGTTGAAGGCGACGCTACTTTGGAAATTAATTCCGCGTTGGAAATAGGCGGGGATTTTAGAAAGATTTTCAAAAAGAATCTTGAAATTCTTTAATTAAAAAGATGAAAACGACGCTGTGCAAAACACGGCGTTTGTTTTTAGACGTAAAAAGGTGTTTATTATGGCTCAACAAAAATTAGCTATTGATTTTGATAGCGTTTATACAAATATTTATATGCTTGGCGGTGGTTTAGTTTTAAGTGAACCCACCGTTGCTGCCGTTGGTCAGGATGCAAAGCACGAAGTTAAAGCGGTTGGGGATGAGGCAAAAAAATTAATCGGTAAAACCGCTAAAAATACTAAAATTGTCTTTCCTGTTTTTGAAGGTGAAATCGTCAATGAAAAGGTTGCTGTTGGCTTGCTTGGCACGTTTTTAAATAAAATTGACGTTAAAAATAGTTTTTTTGGCTGTCAAGCGTTGTTTTCAGTTCCTTGCGGTGTAACTTCTGAAATGATTGAAAAATATAAAAAGGTTGCAAAGAATTGTGGTATAAGTAAGGTGTTTTTTGCGGAAGCGCCCTTGCTTTCTGCATTAGGGCAAAGAATTCCTTTAAATGATTCTACGCCTTGTTTTATTATTGATATGGCGGGAGGAACTACTAATATTGCGGCTGTTTCACTTGACGGAGTTATTGCTGGTATATCAGTTAATTTTGGCGCAAATAAAATTAGTACGGACATAATTGATTATCTTGCGGAAAATTACGGACTTCAAATAGGGTTATTGACTGCCGAACGCTTGAAAAAGGAAATAGGTAGTCTTGATGAATTTGACGCTCTCGCTACCGTTGTTAACGGTCGTGACTTAAAAACGGGCGCGCCAAAATCTATATCATTAAAAGCAAAAGATATAATTATCCCAACTAAAAAATATTTTGACAAAATTGCTGAACTTGCGCAAACGGTTCTTAAAAAACTTCCACCAGAAGTGTCTGCGGAGATAAGGCACGCGGGGATTTACGTTTCAGGTATCGGCTCTACTGTTTACGGTTTAGATAAATATTACGGTGATATTTTTGATATGCAAATTAACGTTGCGGACAATGGACTTATGTCTGTTGCGCTTGGTGGTGGTGTTGCTATCGGAGATAACGATTTATTAAAGAAAATTATTTTACCTGTTTAATTGTAAAAATATTTATTGACATTTTGCCACACGTTTTGCTAATAAAAGTCAAAACGCGTGGTATTTTTTTGTTTAAAATTAGTTTCGTGAGGTAATTATGGCTAGGAAAATTGTAATAACATCCGGTAAAGGTGGTGTTGGAAAAACAACCGTTGCTGTAAATCTTGGTGCTGCGCTTGCCGATATGGGACTTCGCGTTGCGCTTGTAGACGTTGATTTTGGATTAAATAACGTTGACGTTGTTATGGGTGTAGAGAAAAAAGTGGTTTATGATTTGGTTGACGTTGTTGTTGGGCGGTGTAGGTTAAAGCAAGCGTTAGTTCAAAATGAAAAAAGAAAAAATCTTTACGTTTTGCCGTCGGGAACAGAAAATACTGCAAATATGGTAACAGGACAAAACGTAAAACTTGTAATTGAAAATATGAACGTTATGTTTGATTATATTTTTATAGATTCACCAGCAGGTATAGACGTGGGGTTTCATCGTGCGGTTTCGTGTGCTGACGAAGCAATAGTAGTTGCAACACCTAATTTAACAAGTCTGCGAGATGCTGATAAAGTGGTTTCTATATTGAAAAGTTATAAATTGAATAGTGTTGGACTTGTGGTTAATAGAGCAAGGGGGGATTTAATGTTGAGTGATAAAATGATGATGCCAAGTGATATTCAAAAATTATTAAAAACTGAACTTGTGGGAGTATTGCCAGAGGAGGACGTTGTTTTTCTTTCAAGTGGTTACGGGTTGCCAAATAAAAGTGATTCCGCAAAGGCGTATAAACTTTTGGCTCAAAATTTACATAAAAACACTCGTAAAATATATGATGCAACGGGTAAGTATTTAGGCTTTTTTGGTAGTATAAGGAGAAATATTAAAAGAAGTATATGAAAAAGAAAAAAATTAACGAACTTACACGCGTGCAAAACGTTTTAGAAAATGATAGGCTTAACGTGGGAAAAGGCTTTAATGAACTTTTGGCAAACGATTTAAATAAATTATTTAAAGACTATTTTGATTTTTCGGGGCTACCAGAATTAAAAATTGATAAAGAAAACGGGGTATATAGAGTTGTTGTATCGCTAAACGTATCAAGAGTACGCGCTTTTAATATTTTACCAGATGAAAAATAAATCAATAGCGAATAACTATTAAAATCATACATAATTATGTTACACATAACAAGCCTGTTTTGCGTATAATAATTTATATAAGGGGTATAATACGATTGAGGTAATATAAATGATTGTAAGTTTTGTCGTTGGTATTGTTGTTGGGGTAAATATCGGACTGTTTATATTTTCTTTAATAAACATTAACCGAATAAAAAAATAAATTAATTTGATTTTAGACGCTTATAATTGTAAGCGTCTTTTCTTTTTTGTTTTACTGAAAAAAACCTACTTTTTAGTTGCTTTTATTGACATTCGCTATTATTATATGTATAATAATTATATCTAAAATATTTATGGGAGTTTTTATGGTTAAAAAATATTATTTAGCGATTGATATTGGCGCGTCAAGTGGTAGACATATTTTGGGATGGCTAGATAACGGTAAACTCAACCTTGAAGAAATTTATCGCTTTAAAAATGGTGCGACTAATTTGGGTGATAAACTTGTTTGGGATGTTAAAAGTTTGTTTTCTAGCATTGTTGCAGGACTTAAAAAATGTAAAGAAATAGGTAAAATTCCATCAAGTATAGGAATTGATACATGGGGTGTAGATTATGCATTACTTGATGAAAATGACGAACTTATAAGTGAAGTTTATTCGTACAGAGACGACAGAACGCAAAAAGTTATTGATGAAGTTCATTTAGTCGTAAGCGAAGATGAAACTTATAAACGCACGGGTATTCAAAAGCAAGTTTTTAACACTATTTATCAGTTGTATTGTGATAAAAAATCAGGCAAATTAGATAAAGCAAAAACTTTTTTGATGATGCCGGATTATTTACATTTTTTACTTACGGGCGTAAAAAAGAACGAATATACTAACGCTTCTACTACTGGCTTGTTAAATGCAAAAACTCGTGAGTGGGATTATGAGATTTTAGATAAATTAGGAATAAATAAAGGTATTTTTAGTCCGTTATCTCTTCCCGGTAGTATTGTTGGCGAATTAAAGCCTGAAATTGTAAATGAAGTTGGGTTTACTGCCACCGTTTGTTTACCTGCAACGCACGATACGGCTAGTGCAGTTATGGCAGTTCCGAACGATAAAATGCCATTATATATTTCAAGTGGAACGTGGTCTTTAATGGGTATTGAAACCCCTAACGAAAATACCGATAACGTTGCTCGTACCGCGGGCTTTACTAACGAAGGTGGATACGGCAAAAGCGTACGTTTTCTTAAAAATATAATGGGACTATGGATGATACAATGTATCAAAAAAGAGTATAACGATAAATATAGTTTTACTGATTTTGTTGACGAAGCAAAAAAAGTTGAAAACTTTAACAGTACGGTTGACGTAAATGATTTATCGTTTTTTGCGCCTGAAAGCATGATTTCTGCGGTAAAAGCATATTGCGAAAAAACTAATCAAAAAGTTCCAAATACAGTTGGTGAGATAGTTCTTTGCGTATATTCAAGTTTAGCAAAATCATATAAAGAAGCTGTTGAACAAATTGAAGAAATCACGGGCGAAAAGTTTAATGAAATTAATATAGTTGGCGGTGGATGCCAAAACGTACTACTTAATGAACTTACGGCTAAAATGACGGGTAGAACGGTTGTTGCTGGACCTGTTGAGGCAACAGCGACTGGTAACTTACTTGCTCAAATGCTTGCTAGTGGCGAAATTGACACTTTATCGCAAGGTAAAAAAATTATTACTGACTCATTTGAAATTAAAAGAATAAACTCATAAAGGTGATAAAATGAACAAAAACGTTTTTGACGTATTAAAGGAAAGAGGATTTATTAAACAAACGATATTTGAAGACGAACTCTATGAAAAATTAGGGAAAGAAAGCGTACCGTTTTACATAGGTTTTGACCCTACGGCTGACAGTTTGCATATAGGGCATTATATTCCGATTATGGCAATGGCGTGGATGCAAAGATATGGACATAAACCTATTGCGCTTTTTGGCGGTGGAACAGGTATGATAGGCGATCCTTCGGGTAGAAGCGATATGCGTCAGATGATGACCATTGAAACCATTAATCATAACATTCAATGCTTTAAATCTCAAATGTCTCGTTTTATAAGTTTTGAAGGTGAAAACGCCGCGATTATAGCGAATAATGCTGACTGGCTTTTAAATCTTAATTACGTTAATTTTCTTCGTGACGTTGGCGTTTATTTTTCAGTTAACAAAATGCTTACTGCTGAATGCTTTAAGCAAAGAATGGAAAAGGGGTTAACCTTTTTAGAGTTTAACTATATGCTTATGCAAGGATATGATTTCTTACATCTTTTCAAAGAATATGGGTGTGTTCTTGAAGTCGGTGGGGACGATCAATGGAGTAATATGCTTGCCGGTGTAGATTTGATAAGAAGAAAAGAAAAGAAAAGCGCATTTTGCCTTACTTGTACTTTGTTGCTTAACAGCGAAGGTAAAAAAATGGGTAAAACTCAAAAAGGCGCGCTATGGTTAGACGAAAACAAGTGTTCTGTTTATGATTTTTATCAATATTTCCGTAACGTTGAAGACGTTAAGGTTGAAGAGTGTATGAGACTTTTGACCTTTATGGAAATGGATGAAATTAAAGAACTTACTAAATATAACGACGAAAGGATGAACGCAGCAAAAGAACGCCTTGCATTTGAAGTTACAAAACTAGTTCATGGCGAAGAAAAGGCTTTGGCGGCGCAAAAACAAGCGCGCGCGGCTTTCGGTGGTGGAAATTCCGACGATATGCCAACCGTAGAAGTTGAAGGCGTTAATTTAGTTGCCGATCTTTTAGTTGCCGTTGGACAAGCAAAATCTAAAGGTGAAGCAAAACGTCTTATTGAAGGCGGTGGTGTTTCTATTGAAAACGTTAAAATTACCGATCCGTTTGGTTTAATTCCCGAAGAATTTGTTGATAAAAAAGAATTTGTTCTTCATAAAGGTAAAAAAGTTCATATTAAAGTAGTAATAAAATGAGCCTAGGATATTTTACCGTATTAGGTGAAGTTGAAAATTTAATAGTAATTGAGCGTTCTAAATTTTTTTGCAATATTAAAGGTGTAAACGACGAAGCGGAAGCAAAGTCTTATATTGAAAGTTTAAGAAAAAAGCACTCTCTTGCTAATCACAGTTGTTATGCCTATATTGCCGACGACAAAGGTTTGATACAAAAGTTTTCTGATGCTGGCGAGCCGCAAGGTACGGCTGGGCTTCCTATGCTTGAAATTTTGAAATCTAAAAAAATGTATAAAACCGTTGCCGTTGTAACTAGATATTTTGGCGGGATTAAACTTGGAACTGGTGGACTTACTCGCGCATACGGTGGTTCTGTTGTTGAGTGTTTGCAAAAAGCGGAAATTGCAGATATGCAAGAAGCTGTTTTGTTGAATATTGAACCTGATTATGAGGGGTATTCTCGGCTGATTAAATTTTTATCAGATACTAATTTAGCGGTAATTGAAACGCAATTTGACAATGTGGTCAAGGTGAAAATTGCCGTCAAAAAAGATTATTACGAAGCATTTAAAAATAAAATTGTCGACGCATTTAACGGCAGGCTAACCATTAAAACAATAGGTTGTGATTTTTTCGCATTTAGGTGATTTATGCCCATAATAACCGCTATAACAGTTCAAGAGAGAAAGAAAACCCGTTGTAATTTATTTATTGATGGGGAGTTTTTTGCTAGCGTTTCGCTTGAAACGGTAATGAAAAATAGGTTAAAAGTAGGGCAAGAAGTTGATGAAAACAGCCTTAAAGAAATGCTTTTGGATAATGAACGTGCGGAAGCATTGAATAAATCAGTAGATTACGTTTCAAAATCCTTAAAAACTAAAAGACAAGTTAAAGATTATTTATTAAAAAAAGGTTATTCCGAAGATACGGTTTGGTATTGTATAGATAAACTGAAAGAATATAACTACGTTAACGATTGTGAGTATAGTAAAAGATATATAGACAGTACTTCAAAAAACCAAGGGAAACGCTTGGTTGAATATAAATTAATGCTAAAAGGTGTTAAAAAACAAGATATATCTTCTGCGTACGAAGAGTGTGACGTAGACGGTAACGAAAACGCAAAGTTGGTCGCTAAAAAATATTTAAGAAATAAAGAAATTAATAAAGAAACGATAGCCAAGACTTATCGATATTTAATCAGTCGTGGTTTTTCATACGACGAAGCAAGTTATGCTTTATCGTCATTTAATGAAGAGGAATAAATGGAAAGAATACTAACCACTTCGCAAATGCGTTCGGCTGATGAGTACACGATAAAAACACTTGGTGTTTCTGAACAAGTTTTGATTGAGCGCGCGGGAAAATGCGTCGCAGACGAAATAAAAAAACGCTTTTTAGGCGGGCGTGTTCTTGTTTGCATAGGTAAAGGCAATAACGGTGCGGACGGTAGAATTGTTGCAAGTGAACTTTCAAAATCGCACGGCTTTACCGTTACGACGCTTACCGTTTCAAACGCAATATTTAAACTATTTGATAGAAAATACGATATCATAGTTGACTGTATATTTGGAACGGGACTTAATCGCAACGTCGACGGCAAATTTAAAACTGCTATTGAAAAAATTAATTCAATGGGTGCATACGTCGTTTCGTGCGACATTGCTAGTGGGCTTAACGGCGATAACGGCAAAATAATGGGCGTCGCTGTTAAAGCAAATTTGACGATTGCTATTCAAGAATATAAATTTGGTCATTTTTTAAATGACGGACCTGATTATTCAGGTGAGGTAATTGCCAAAGATATAGGGATTAGTATTTGGGGTGACGATTACGCTAAACGCCTTAACGATAACTCCGTTGCTAAATTTTTCCCTAAACGACCGCGCAACGTTAATAAAGGTTGTTTTGGTAAAGTTGCCATTATCGGGGGCAGTAAAATCTATTCGGGTAGCGTTCTATTATCCACAAACGCTTTGTGTGCTCTTAAAATGGGCGTTGGTTATGCAAATTTAGTTATACCTGAAAGTTTATTTAGTGCTTACGTTGGCAAAGTTTCCGAAGCGCTTTTAACGGCTATTAAAGATTTTGAAGGAATAATTAAGTTTGATGAGAATACTTTAAAATCTTTAATAGGTTATGACTCTATTGCAATCGGGATGGGGTGTGGTGTTAGTGAAGAAATTTATAAAACAATAAAATATCTTTTAGAGAATTACGAAGGTAAATTATTGATTGATGCCGACGGCTTAAATTCTATTGCGAAATATGGTGTTGACGCGTTAAAAACAAAAAAATGCAAAGTTATTTTAACTCCGCATATAGGTGAATTTGCAAGGCTTACAAGTAAAACCAAAGATGAAATATTAGAAAATTCTATTAATTTGGCAATAAATTTTGCAAAAGCTTACGACGTAACGCTTTTACTCAAAAATGCAGTTAGCGTTATTACCGACGGTGAAGAAGTATTTATAAATACTACTGGAACTCCTGCAATGGCAAAGGCTGGTAGCGGTGACGTTTTGAGTGGGATAACCGCAGGTTTACTTTCAAGGACTGATGAAATATTGTTTGCGACTGCTGCTTCGGCGTATTTATTTGGAAAAGCAGGTGAAACGGCAGTTTTAGATCAAAACGAATATACAGTAACTGCTTCGGATTTGGTAGCTACTATTCCGGCGGTAATAAACTCATTGTTTTAAGCGACGAAAAAACCAAAACCGCCATTAAATACCATAATTAATAAATAGATATTAAGCGCAATAAAAACGGGCATTAATACCATCATAAACAGGCTTTTTAGGCGATATTTGAATATAAACATAAAGATAAATATTCCAGTTGCGCCACCTAAAAGCCCTGCGAGCATAAGTTTTGTATCGCTTATTGTGATATTTTCTTCATCACCCTCTTCACGCGCTTTTTTTTGAAAGTGTAACATTAATATGCCGTAAAGATTTATGGCTAAAAAATATACTATTGTTAAAACGTAGACTAAAACAGGCATAATATTTCCTATGTTTAGTTTAGTCAAAAAAATTGTTTTTATAAATTTTGAACTCTTTTTATAATAAATAAAAAACAATTAGAGGTTATAATTATGAAATGTATGTATTGCGGTTGTCTTGACAGTAAAGTAATTGATTCGCGCGCGGCTGACGACGGTACAATTATTCGCCGTAGACGTGAGTGTATTAATTGTGGAAAACGTTTCACAACGTATGAGACCGTTGAAAACACTCCTATTTTCGTGGTTAAAAATAGTGGGGTTAGACAGGCTTTTGACCCGAATAAAATTCGTTCGGGCATAATTAAGGCGTGTGAAAAACGTCCCGTTCCTGCTAGCACTATTGATAAATTAATCGACGATATTCAAAAGAAAATATATAATTCTCTTGCACAAGAAGTTACTAGTAAAGAGATAGGTGAAATGGTTTGCGAAGCGCTTAAATCTATTGACGAAGTTGCATACGTTCGCTTTGCTTCTGTTTACCGTTCGTTTACCGATACTACTTCTTTTATAAAAGAATTAGAAAAAATGGTTAAAAAAGATAATAAATAATAAGGGGTATACAAATGAATAAGTGGGATAAGAGATTTATGCAACTAGCAGAAACCGTTGCGGACTGGTCAAGTTGTTATCAAGCAAATAGGCACGTTGGGGCTGTTGTTGTTAAAGATAAAAGGATTTTAACAACAGGGTATAACGGCGCGCCTAGCGGAATTGAAAGTTGCGCGGAAAGGGGCGAATGTCTTCGTCGAGTAAGGAATATTGCAAGTGGCACTATGCAAGAAGTTTGCTATGCTGTTCACGCAGAGCAAAACGCAATTATACAAGCGGCAAAGTTGGGGGTAAGTTTGGAAGGTGCAACTATGTACGTTACGCACCAACCTTGCGTTATTTGTACTAGGATGATTTTGAACTCAGGTATTA